>DATCTE010000070.1:0-5952 GCA_036568085.1 Thiobacillus sp. | reverse complement strand
CACGACAGCAGCGCCGCGCCGCTGCCGAACAGCAGCAGGCCAACGACATCCAGCGGTCGCGCCGCATCGCCCCGGTAGTCCGGCATGTAGCGCCGCGCCAGCCACAGCGCCAGCAGCCCCACCGGCACGTTGACGAAAAATATGTAGCGCCACGACAGCCAGTGCACGATCAGGCCGCCGACCGTGGGCCCGAGCAGCGGCCCGATCAGCGCCGGGATGATGACGAAATTCATCGCCCGCAGCAGTTCCGATTTGGGAAACGTGCGGATGATCGTCAGCCGGCCCACCGGCATCATCATCGCCGCGCCCACCCCCTGCAGAATGCGCGCCGCGACCAGCATCGGCGCGTTCAGCGCCAGGCCGCACAGAACCGAGGAAAAAGTGAAGAGGCCGACCGCGATGCTGAACACGCGCCGCGTGCCGTAGCGGTCTGCCATCCAGCCGCTCACCGGGATGCACACCGCCAGGCTCAGGATGTAGCTGGCCACCACCGCCTTCAGGCTCAGCGGCGTCACCTGCAGGCTCTCCGCCATCGCCGGCACCGCCGTGTTGACGATGGTGGTGTCCAGCTGCTCCATGAACAGCGCCACGGCCACGACCCAGGGCAGGTAGGTTTTGATGGTGGCGCTGTTCATCTGTGCAGGTGGTGAGGTGGCGGCTGGCAGGCGGGCATTACTGCCCGAGGGCGACTATTTTTCGATATTGCCTACAATACGGCAGTGCCGTATCCTTGTCTAATGTACACCGTCATCGAAACGGACGTTTTCGTGCGTGCAGCAGCCCAGGTCTGGACGGACGCCGAGCGTATCGCATTCATCGACTGGCTGGCCGCCAACCCAGACGCGGGCGATGTCATTCCGGGCGCCGGCGGATGTCGAAAAGTCCGATGGACGCGCCCCGGCATGGGCAAACGCGGCGGTGCGCGGGTCATTTATTTCAACCAGCTGGAGCACGGCGAGATCTGGTTGTTGATGGTGTACGTGAAAGCGAAGTTCGACAACCTGCCCGTGTCATTTTTGAAACAACTGCGAGAGGCCATAGAGCATGGATAAGGAAATGGAACAGTTCCAGAAGGACTTGCTGGACTCCGTCCGCCAGATGAAGGCGGGCAAGGGTGCCCGGAAAACCCAGGTTGCCCTGTCGCCCATAGCCGAGGCACGCAACCGACTGGGGATGTCTCAGTCCGAACTGGCCAGCCTGATGGGGGTGTCCACCCGCACGCTGCAAGACTGGGAGCAAGGCCGCCGCAAACCCACCGGCGCGGCGCAAACGCTGCTGCGTGTGGCGATCGCGCATCCGGAAGCCTTGCTTGATTTGAAGGCGGCGTAAGTCGGAGGCAAAAGGCAAGACCTGACCCCGATGCTTTGCTCTGGGAACTAATGATGCTGACCCCTTGATCCGCTTTATCCGAGCTCCCTACGCTCACTTCAACAGATCGTTTACCGACGCCATCAGAACCTCCCAGGACGTTCGGCAGGTGGACTCATCGAAGTTTGCCTTCATGGCTACGGCCTGCCACGGATGAACCGCATTTCGAGATTCCCGCAGTGCGTGCCCAAATTTCGCTCGATCTGTTTTGAGCCAACCCAAGTCTGCAGCAACCTCAACAAGAACGCTCAGCGACCAGTCTTGAATCGCGACGGCCTTTCCTTCCTTATTCTTCGGTGCCTTGGCGGATTGGTACGCCCTTGAAGGGTCTAGCGTTGCCTTGCAAAGCAGGAGCCCCTCCAGAACGCTACCCATAAGAATAACTGCGGCGGTATGTGCCTCGACATGCTGGCAGCGCTGAGCCTCACGCCACCTATCTTCAATGACCGCCTCCAAGCCTGGCATTGTGCTCGTGAGCTTGGAAAAGTTAGGCGGCGCCAGAATCTGCTTCTTGGGCTTGGTAATTCCGCCAGCATCAATGAACTTGATTGCGGTCTTCAGGTAACTGACGAGCGTTTCGGCGCGAATTCTGCGGCTGTTTGCGGTGAAGTTGGGATCAGCCTGGATCTTTTGGCAAAAGCCTTCCGGAAGGCCGGCAACCCCCTGCAGAACAAGAACCGCCTCCTCACGCTTTGCGTCCACTTCCCTAAGGCTAAAGAACTTCTCGCCGTCCACGGCTCCGGACGGACCCATGCACTCTTCGATGATGCCCTTGAGCAGTCGCAGTGCTTTATCTGGTTCCATTAATCACTTTCCTTAGGGAGCTAACGTTTGACATGAGAAGTTGGACCTCACTAGTAGCGTTGTAGCCACGACTTGATGTCGGCGAAATCTTTCAGGTCCAACTGGTTCTCCATTCTTTCGGCCTCCTTGACGGCGTCACTGGAGAAGAAGCTCGTTGTGACGATGATGCTCTTGGTGGCTCCGCGTATGTGATGGACCCCAATCACCTCTCTGATGATGCCGACGCCAACTTTGTTGCCTGCGGCGTAGCGCTTGCACTCAATGTGGGTTAGGTAGCTGCACACAGCGTTTCTCACGTGGGCGATGATGTCTCTTCCACCATCACGAGTTGCCTGGGTAAGCTCTACGTCAAACCCCATGTCTTTGAGGATGCTTGCCACAAGCTCTTCAAATTTTCTCGGCGAGAGTTCGTAAAGTTTCTCCGGATGCTTCTTCAGGTACTTCTTAACCTCATCGTCAATCGACGTGATGATGAGAGTGGCTTCATCCTGCGCCGCTGACTCTGGCTCGGTGTAAAGCTCCTCCTGATACGCTCCGGCTGCCTCTATACGGATCGCCGACGTAAGCAGCTTGGTTTCTGCGTCCTGCTGAGTAGGTAAGCTGACCTCGCCTTCGATGTACCTATACGTTCCATCCTCATCTTTCGCCACCAGCACATATGACCAATCCTTATCGAACGGGTCCCAGATGACTGTTCCAGCAAGGTCGAGTTCTGTGCTTCTGAACCAGGCCCGTTCGGGAAATAAGCCATGACGCTCGATCTCGAGAGAGTCGAATTCATCGCGAGAGATTTCGATCATGCTCATGTGTGAACGAACTAATGGGGTCAGCTTCAAAACTAAAGGGGTCAGCTTCGGATATTTCTCCAGCTCAGTCCAGCTGCTTGTAGTTCCGATACCACTCCACCCACTTCCCGATCCCATACTCCAGCGTCGTCGCCGGCTTGAAGCCAGTGTCGCGGATGAGGTCGTCGACGTCCGCATAGGTCGCCTGCACGTCGCCGTCCTGCATCGGCAGGAAGTTCTTTTTCGCGGTCTGGCCGAGCGCGGCTTCGATGGTGCCGATGAAGTCCATCAGCTGCACCGGGGTGTGGTTGCCGATGTTGTAGATGCGGTAGGGCGCGTGGCTGGTGGCGGGGTCGGGGTGCTTGTGATCGAAGTCGGGGTTGCCCTGCGGGATGCGGTCGAGCACTTTCACGGTGCCGTCGGCGATGTCGTCGATGTAGGTGAAGTCGCGCATCATGTCGCCATGGTTGAAGACGTCGATGGTGCGGCCTTCCAGTATCGCGGACGTGAACAGCCACGGCGACATGTCGGGCCGGCCCCACGGGCCGTAGACGGTGAAGTAGCGCAGGCCGGTGGTGGGCAGGCCGTAGAGGTGCGAGTAGGTATGCGCCATCAGCTCGTTGGCCTTCTTGCTCGCGGCGTACAGGCTCACCGGATGGTTGACCGGGTCGTGCACCGAGAACGGGATCTTGGTGTTGGCGCCGTACACGGAGGACGAGCTGGCGTAGACGAAGTGCTTGATGCCGTGGTGGCGGCAGCCTTCGAGCAGGTTGGCGAAGCCGACCAGGTTGGACTGCACGTAGGCGTGCGGATTCTTCAGCGAGTAGCGCACGCCGGCCTGCGCGGCGAGGTTGATGACGGCGTCGAAGTGGCCCTTCTCGAACAGGTCCTCCATCACCATGCGGTCGGAGATGTCGTCCTTGAAGAAGCGGAAGTTGGGGAAGGGCTTCAGCTGCTCCAGCCGCGCGAGCTTGAGCGCCGGGTCGTAGTAGTCGTTGAGGTTGTCGATGCCGACCACCTCGTCGCCGCGCTTCAACAGGATTTGCGCGACGTGCATGCCGATAAACCCGGCGGCGCCGGTGAGCAGGATTTTCATTGTTTGGCCTCCAGAGTGGCGCCAAGTTTAGCACTGCCGCTGGTCGGTATTTTGACTGGAAGCCGTTCGCCCTGAGCCTGTCGAAGGGCTGCTTGCTGTTTTGAAAGACGTCGTTCACCCTTCGACAGGCTCAGGGCGAACGGGAAGGTTTGTAGGGCTTCCCTTACAATCCAGCGATGCCCACCCTCCGCCTGCTACTCGACTGGACGCTCTACCGGCTGGCCCTGCTGCTGGCGGCGCCGCTGATTCCATTGCGCTTGCTGTGGCGTGGGCGGCGTGAGCACGGCTATCTCAAACACTGGGGCGAACGCCTGGCGCTTGGCCCGGCACCGGCGACAGGCGCGCTGTGGATCCACGCGGTGTCGGTCGGCGAGATGCGCGCGGCGCAGCCGCTGGTCGCCGCGCTGCGCGCCGCACATCCCGACGCGCCGCTGTTGCTCACCTGCATGACGCCGACCGGGCGCGCCACCGCCGAGTCGCTCTACGGCAGCTTCGCGCGCATCGTCTACCTGCCCTATGACTACGCTGGGTTGATGCGCCGCTTCCTGCGCCGTGTGCGGCCGCGCGTCGGCATCCTGATGGAAACCGAGCTGTGGCCCAACCTCGTCCATGCGGCCGCGCGCGCGGACGTGCCGCTGGTGCTGGCGAATGCGCGTCTGTCGGCGCGCTCGGCGCGCGGCTACGCGCGGTTGCGGGGGCTGACGCGGGCATGTCTCGAGCGGGTGGCGCTGGTCGCCGCGCAGAGCGAAGCCGATGCGGCGCGGCTGCGCAGCCTGGGCGCGATGACGGTTCACGTCACCGGCAATCTCAAATTCGACATCGCACCGCCGCCCCCGCTGCTCGAACGCGGTGCGGCGTGGAAAGCGCAATGGGGATCGCGCCCGGTGCTGCTCGCGGCGAGCACGCGCGAGGGCGAGGAGGCGCCGCTGTTGCGCGCGTTTGCCGCGACCGCGCCGGCCGAGGTGCTGCTGGTGCTGGTGCCGCGCCATCCGCAGCGCTTCGACGAAGTGACGGTGCTGATCGAAGCGGCAGGGCTTTCCTGTCAGCGGCGCAGCACGCTCGGCGATGCGCCGCTGGATCCGCAGACGCGCGTGCTGCTGGGCGACAGCCTGGGTGAGCTGTTCGCGTACTACGCGGCGTGCGACGTCGCCTTCGTCGGCGGCAGCCTCGCGCCGCTGGGCGGACAGAACCTGATCGAGGCGGCGAGCGTGGGGCGGCCGGTGCTGGTGGGGCCGCACACCTTCAACTTCGAGGAGGCGACGCGGCTGGCCATCGAAGCCGGCGCAGCGCTGCGGGTGAACGATGCCGACGACCTGCTGGCGAATGCATTGAGCTTGCTGGACGATGTGTCGGAGCGCGCCCGCATGGGCGAGGCGGGCCTGGCGTTCGCCGCGCGCCATCGCGGCGCGGCGGCGCGGGTGGCGAGCCTTATTTCGCCGCTGGTTTCAGATAGCGGTCGATCTCGGTGAGGTCGGCCGGACTGAGGCTGCCGACGGCGGCCTTGAGCGACAGGCCGGACAGCAGATAGGCATAGCGCGCACCGGCCAGATCGCGGCGCGCGGAAAACACCTGCTGCTCGGCGTTCAGCACGTCGAGGCTGGTGCGCACGCCGACCTGCAGACCGAGCTTGGTCGAATCGAGCTGGGCCTGGGTGGAGACCAGCGCCTGTTCCAGCGCGCGCACGCGGGCGGCGCCGCTGTTCACGTTGAGCCAGGCCTGGCGCGCCTGCAGGCCGGCGTCGCGGGTGGCGGCCTCGAGGTCCTGGCGCGCTTTTTCCTGGTTGGCGACGGCTTCGCGTACGCGCGAGCTGGTCAGCCCGCCCTGGTAGATCGGCACATTGAGTTGCAACCCGACGCTGGCGACGCGCGTGTCGACCTGCATCGTGCCGAAATTCTGGTT
>DATCTE010000069.1:0-4494 GCA_036568085.1 Thiobacillus sp. | reverse complement strand
GCTGCCGTACAGGTTGGAATAGTTTGATGCGATGGTGACGAAGTTGCGGAAATCCGGTTCGACTTCCTGGTCGAATGCCACCAGCCTGTCGTTGCAGAACGTGAACAGAAAACGGCGGCCACTCGGGTTATTGGGCAGGTCGTAGGCAAACAGCCCGTCGTTGCCGACCGGCAGGGTCTTGTCGAAATTCCAGGTCTTGAGGGCCTGCTCGACCTCGCTGCGGCTCATGCCGTTTTTGAATTCGCCGACCTCCCAGGCCTGGGCGGGCAGGGCGAGCAGCAATCCGGCAAACAGGCAGAACGTTTTCGTTTGGATAGTCATGGCATGCAAGAGGGCAGGCAGGGACATAGCATACTGCAGCGCCGCGAGGTCATTTGCCGCTGACGGCGCCAAAGACCTTCTTCAGCAGGTCGCTGCCGGCCTGCATCGGGTTGGCGCGAATGGCCGCTTCTTTTTCCCCGATCAGGGTATAGAGCCGGTCGAGCGCCTGCTGCGTGACGTACTGCTCGACATTGGCCTGCTTCTTGTCGACCAGGTTGAATTGCGCCGCCATGCCTGCGTACTGGTTGTATTGCTGGGCCAGGCCGACCTTGTCGGTGTTGGCCTTGACGATGGGGGCGAAGCGTTCGGTGAGTTTGGCCTCGGTCTCCCTGCGGAAGAAATCGGTGGCCGATGTCTTGCCGCCGGTCAGAATACCCTTGGCATCTTCCAGCGTCATCGCTTTCACCGCATTCACCAGCAGTGGTTTGGCTTCCGGCACGGCGGCTTCGGCGGCGCGGTTCATCGACAGCACCAGTTCATCGGCCTGCTTGCTCATGCCGAACATGCGCATGGCTTTTTCGGCTTTCTGCAGGCTGGGTGGGAGCGGAATTTTCAGCGCGGCGTTGCCGAAGAAGCCGTCTTTCTGGCCGAGTTGCGCGACTGCGGCATCGGCGCCGCGCGTGAGCGCCTCCTTCAGCCCGGAATTGATCTCGGTGGTCGAGAGTGCATCGACGCTGCTGGTCGTGGCGGTCTCGCTGGCAGGTTGGCTGGTTACGCCCTTGAGAATTCCGCTCCAGTCGAAGGCGTGGGCTGGCAGGCTCAGCGCAAGACCGGCTGCCAGCATGATCCGGCGCTTTGAAATCAGTGCAGCCATGATGCGTCTCCTGGGGCGTGCGGGTTACAGCACTTCTGCAGCATAGTCTGCCAGACGCGAACGTTCACCCCGCTGCAGGGTGACGTGGCCGTTGTGCGGCCAGCCCTTGAAGTGATCGACCACGTAGGTGAGGCCGGAACTGCCTTCGGTGAGGTAGGGTGTATCGATCTGCGAGATGTTGCCGAGGCACACCACCTTGGTGCCGGGGCCGGCGCGCGTGATCAGTGTCTTCATCTGCTTGGGCGTGAGGTTCTGCGCCTCGTCGATGATGAGAAACTTGTTGAGGAAGGTGCGGCCGCGCATGAAGTTGAGTGATTTCACTTTTATCCGGCTGCGGACCAGATCCTGCGTGGCGGCGCGTCCCCAGTCGCCGGCCTCGTCGTCGCTCTTGTTCAGCACGTCGAGGTTGTCTTCAAGCGCACCCATCCACGGCGTCATCTTTTCCTCTTCGGTGCCGGGCAGGAAACCGATGTCCTCGCCCACCGGCACGGTGACGCGTGTCATGATGATCTCGCTGTAGAGCTTCTTGTCGAGCACCTGCGCCAGTGCGGCGGCCAGGGTCAGCAGGGTCTTGCCGGTGCCGGCCTGGCCGAGCAGGGTGACGAAGTCGATCTCGGGATCCATCAGCACGTTGAGCGCGAAGTTCTGCTCGCGGTTGCGCGCGGTGATGCCCCAGACGTTGTTTTTGTGATGCGTATAGTCGCGCACCGTGACCATCTCGGCCTGCTTGCCCTCGACCTTCAGCACTTTGGCATAGAGCGGATTGGGGCCTTCCTGAAAGACGAATTCGTTGGGCAGCAGGCTGGTCACCAGCGGCCCCTTGAGGCGGTAATAGGTTTGACCATTGGCCTGCCACGATTCCATGCCCTTGCCGTGGCTGTCCCAGAAGTCGGCAGGCAGTTCGCGCAGGCCGGCGTAGAGCAGATCGGTGTCTTCCAGCACCTTGTCGTTGAAGTAGTCCTCGGCGGGCAGACCCAGTGCACGCGCCTTGATGCGCATGTTGATGTCTTTCGACACCAGGATGACCTGACGCTTGGGGTGGTGGCGCGAGAGGAACAGCACCACGCCGAGGATCTGGTTGTCGACCTTGCTGGTCGGCAGGCTCATCGGGATGTCGCCGCTGATCGCCTGGGTCTGCAAAAACAGCCGGCCGGTGGCGGCGTTGTGGCTGTGCGGTGAGAGCGGCACGCCGTCCTCGATGGTGTCGAGCTTGCTGACGATTTCGTCGATGAAGCGGCTGGCCTGGCGCGCATTGCGCGACACCTCGGTCATGCCCTTCTTGTGCAGGTCGAGCTCTTCCAGGGTGGCGATCGGCACGTAGATGTCGTGCTCCTCGAAGCGGAACAGGCTGGTGGGGTCGTGCATCAGCACGTTGGTATCCAAAACGAACAGCTTGGTCTGGGCGGTGGCTTTTCTTCTCGGCATGGCGTGGTCGTGGTGACGGAGGATGAGGATGCATTCATCCTACCTCAAGCGGATGGCTGCCTGTCCATTGAAAAAAGTAAACCTGAAACAGGCAGGCCGGCACGGATCGGGGGGCGAATTTCTCAGTAGAATGCTCGATTCTGGACCGGAGATTCGGATACCCCATGCGTCGTCGGTTGGCGTTGCTGTGTCTGGCCTGGGTGTGGGCGCTGCCGCTGCACGCCCAGGTCACGGCGCACATCCTGCTGCAGGACTCGCCGCTCGCCGGCTTCCAGTACCACGCGGGCAAGATGCTGTGGCCGCAGATGCAGGTGGGTGATGCGCTGACCCTGATCCGCGAGCCGGACAACCGTCACGATGCGAAGGCGGTGCGGGTGGAATGGCAGGGCCACAAGATCGGTTATGTCCCGCGCCGCGAAAATGCCGACGTGGCGCGTTTCATGGATGGCGGGCAGGCACTGGTGGCCCGCATCAGCCGGCTGGCCGAGGTGCGCGATCCGTGGTCGCGGGTGCGCTTCGAGATTCTGATTCCTGTGCAACCCGCTGTGACGAGGGCGCCATGAAGCGCCGGATTGTCTGCGGCAAGCGGTAAAATCTCATCAATGAAACTGCTCGTTCTCGATACCTCTACCGAATGGTGCTCGGCTGCGCTATGGCTGGATGGCCACATCCATGCGCGTCGGGTGCTGGCCGAACAGCGGCACAGCAGCCTGTTGCTGCCGATGGTAGATGAACTGCTGCGCAAAACCGGCGTCACCCTGCGCCAACTCGACGGCATCGGCTACGGCGCGGGGCCGGGCTCGTTTACCGGCCTGCGCATTGCCTGCGCGGTGACGCAGGGTCTGGCGTTCGGCGCCAATCTGCCGGTGGTCGGCGTTTCCACCCTGGAGTCCATCGCCGAGCAGGCGGGCGCGGACAGGGTATTGACCGTGCTCGATGCACGCATGGCCGAAGTGTACTGGGCGGCGTATCGGCGCGACGGCGCAGGGTGGCGCACGGTGGCCGAACCGCAACTGGCCCTGCCGGAATCGGTGGTCGTTCCCGATGGCGACAGCTGGATTGGCGCCGGCAATGGATTCGTCGCTTTGGGCGACGTGTTGCGCCCGCGTCTGGCGGCACGGCTTGTACGCATCGACGATACGCTCATGCCCGATGCCGCCGCGATGGCGCCGCTCGCCGCCCGGGCATTCGAACGCGGCGAAGGCATGGACGCCGCGCTTGCCGCGCCGGTTTACCTGCGCGACAAGGTGGCGCTGACGGTGGACGAGCGTCGCGCGAGACACTCCGCATGAGTGCCGTCTTCGAAATCGCGCACCACCTGCGCCCGATGACCGAGGCCGACCTGCCGCGCATCCACCGGATCGAGCTCGCAAGTTACGAGTACCCGTGGAGCCCGGGCAACTTTGCCGATTCGCTGAGCGCCGGCTACAGCATGTGGGTGCGCGAGGCCGAAGGCGAGATCATCGGTTATTACGCGTTGATGGCGGCGGCGGGCGAGGCCCATCTGCTCAATCTCACCATCGCCCCGATATGGCGCCGCCACGGCCTCGGCCGCGACCTGCTCGAGCACTGCCTGGCGCGTGCCTGCGACCACCGGGCCGCAAGCCTGTTTCTCGAGGTGCGCACCTCCAACGCCGCCGCCATCGCGCTGTACCATAGCAGCGGCTTCGTCGATCTGGCCGTGCGCCGCGGCTACTACCCGGCGCGCCGGGGGCGCGAGGATGCGCTCATCATGAAGAAGGACCTGACGTGTTGAGCCGGGACGACGTCTTCAGGGAGCTGGGCATCGGCCCGGTCTGGCGGCTGCGCGAGACACTTCCTGCTTCGCACTCACCGCTAACCGCTCCCGGTTCGCCGTCCTACACCTGGGATCAACTGGCCGATGCCGTCGCCCATTGCACCGCCTGCAAGCTCTCCGCAACGCACACGCAGGG
>DATCTE010000068.1:0-5431 GCA_036568085.1 Thiobacillus sp. | reverse complement strand
GGATAGGTGCCGTCGGCGGGCAATAGCGACACCGGCAGACGGTCGCCGTGGCCCTGGTAGATCGGCAGGGTGAGGTCGCGCACGAAGTCGGGGACGGCCTCCGTCGCGGTGAGTGCGTGTGCATTTTCAGTACGTTCCTGCCCGACCGGAATCGCGATCTGATGCAGCCGCGCCAGCGTCATGTCGATGGCGCGGTAATTCAGCTCCACCAGACGCCTGCTCTTCCGGCCATAGGTCTTGTCGACCGCCTGCTTGATCGCGGCGATCGCCTCGCCCTTCGGCAGAATGCCGGAAATGGCAAAGAAGCAGGTCTGCATGATGGTGTTGATGCGCCGCCCCATGCCGGCCTCGGCGGCCACGGCGTAGGCGTCGATCGCCCACAACTGCAGGCGCTTGTCGCGAATCTGCGCACGCATTTTTTGCGGCAGCGTGTCCCACACCTGTTCCGGCGACGCCGGCGTATTGAGCAGAAAGACGCCGTCTGGCGCTGCATGCTCGAGCAAGTCGTAGCGATCGACGAACACCGGCTGGTGGCAGGCGACGAAGCCGGCCATGCCCGGCTCGACCAGATAGGTGGAGCGGATCGCTGCAGGGCCAAAACGCAGGTGCGATACGGTCACTGCGCCCGACTTCTTCGAGTCGTAGACGAAATAGCCCTGCGCCTGCAGGTCGGTGGCCTCGCCGAGGATCTTGATCGAGTTCTTGTTGGCCGACACCGTGCCGTCGGCGCCCAGCCCCCAGAACACGGCATGCTGCAGCTGCCGCGACGCGTCGGTGCGAAAGTCCTCGTCCCACGGCAGCGACAGCCGGGTGAGGTCGTCGTGGATGCCGACCGTGAACTGGCGCATACGATCTTTCACGGGCTTCAGCCCGTAGAAAGTCGGAGTCCCCTGGTGGGGCTTGGGCGCAGTATTCGATAGTTCGTCGAAAACCGCCTTCACCATCCCGGGGGTGAATTCCTTGCTGGCGAGACCGTAGCGGCCGCCGATTACCCGGGGCATCGTGCGCTTCGCGTCCGCCGCAGCCTGCGCCAGCGCAGTTACTACGTCCTTGTAGAGCGGCTCGCCGTCGGCACCCGGCTCCTTGCAGCGATCCAGTACCGCAATGGATTTTGCTGTGGGCGGTAACGCATCGAGCAGCGCGTTCGGTGCAAACGGCCGGTACAACCTCACCTTCAGAACGCCCACTTTTTCGCCACGGGCATTGAGATGCTCGACCGTCTCGTGCACGGTGTCGGCGCCTGAACCCATCAGCACGATGACCCGCTCGGCGTCCGCTGCACCGACATAGTCGAACAGCGTGTAATGCCGGCCGGTGAGATCGCCAAAACGGTCCATGGCGTCCTGCACGATCTGCGGAAATGCATCGTAGAAAGGATTGGCGCGCTCACGCGACTGAAAGAATACGTCCGGGTTCTGCGAGGTGCCGCGCAGCACGGGATGCTCCGGCGACAGGGCGCGTGCGCGGTGCTCGGCGATGAGGTCGGCGTCGAGCATGGCGCGCACGATGTCGGGCTCCACAGCGACGATCTTCGCCACCTCGTGCGAGGTGCGGAAGCCGTCAAAGAAATGGATCACCGGAATGCGCCCGGCCAGCGTCGCCGCCTGCGCAATCACTGCAAAATCCTGCGCCTCCTGCGGCGAGTTGGCGGCAAGCATGGCGCAGCCGGTGGCACGGCAGGCCATGACGTCGGACTGGTCGCCGAAGATCGACAGCGCATGCGTCGCCAGCGTCCGTGCCGCCACATGCAGCACGAAGGGGGTCAGCTCCCCGGCGATCTTGTAGAGATTGGGGATCATCAGGAGCAGGCCCTGGCTGGCGGTGAAGCTGGTCGCCAGCGCGCCGGAGGTGAGCGCGCCGTGCAGTGTGCCGGCCGCGCCGCCCTCCGACTGCATCTCGATGATCTTCGGCACCGCGCCCCACAGGTTGGGCTTGCCCTGCGAGGCCCACTCGTCGGCCCATTCGCCCATGCTCGACGCGGGCGTGATGGGGTAGATCGCGATCACCTCGTTGGCGAGGTAGGCCATGCGGGCAACGGCTTCGTTGCCATCGATGGTGAGCGTGGTTCTTGACGCTTTATCCGAAGGTGTACCCCTTGGGACAGCGTCTTTAGAACCACGGCCTACCCCTTGCGGGTGGAGCGTGGTGGTCATGACGGGTTCTTTCAGGACAAATCCGTCTTTAATTCTAGACCTGAGTCGCGAATGACACACCCCCCAAAGCAGGCTTGCGCACCGGAGCACAATCAGGCTGGCCGCCTCGGGGCCGTTCGTGGCTGGAAGGGATGAACCCGATCACAACAGAATCGGCCAGGCACAACGCAAGGCACGCGTGGCGGACAACCCTTGCACACGCGCCTTCAGCGCGTACTCAGGGCAGGTGATCCGCGGCCTCGAGCGGCGTGCGATGCGCCTGCTCGCTGTGCAGTTCAGGCTGGTACCAGCCGAGCTTTTCGCGCAACTTGACCACGTTGCCGACGATGATGAGCGTCGGTGCCTTGAGCCCGGCCTGCTCCGCCAGTGCCGGCAGCGTGGTGAGGTCGCCGGTAATGACGCGCTGCGTCGGCAGGGTGCCATGCTGGATGATGGCCGCCGGGGTGTCGGCCGTCAGGCCGTGCTTGATCAGTGCCTCGCACAGCAGCGGCAAGCCCTTCAGCCCCATGTAGATGACGATGGTCTGGTCTTTGCGCGCGATGCCTTCCCAGTTCATGTTGAAGGTGTTTTCCTTCAGATGCCCGGTGACGAAGGCGACCGACTGCGCGTAGTCGCGATGGGTAAGGGGGATGCCTGCGTAGGACGCCACGCCAGCGGCGGCGGTGATGCCGGGCACCACCTGGAACGGCACGCCGTGCTCGACCAGGGTTTCGATTTCCTCGCCGCCGCGTCCGAAGATGAAGGGGTCGCCACCTTTCAGGCGCAGCGTGCGCTTGCCTTCCTTGGCCAGGCGCACCAGCATCAGGTTGATCTCTTCCTGCGGCACGGCATGGTCGTCGCGCTCCTTGCCGACGTAGATGCGCTCGGCGTCGCGCCGGCACATGTCGAGGATGGGCTGCGAGACGAGGCGGTCGTAGACAATGACATCGGCCTGCTGCATCAGGCGCAGGGCACGGAAGGTGAGCAGGTCGGGATTGCCCGGGCCGGCACCGACCAGATACACCTCGCCGCGGCTGATGTCGTGTTCGGCACCGTCCTTGATCATGGCGTCGAGCTGCGCCTCGGCTTCGACATCGCGTCCGGAGAACACCATTTCGGCAACCGGCGAGAGGAACACCTTTTCCCAGAAGGCCCTGCGCTGTTCCGGCTTGATCGCCGCGCGTACGCGGTCCTTGTAGCGCGAGGCGAGCGCGCTGAGACGGCCGTAAGCGGCAGGAACCAGCGTCTCCAGCCGCGCGCGCAGCATGCGCGCGAGCACCGGCGATTCGCCGCCGCTGGACACCGCCACCATGATCGGCGAGCGGTCGATGATCGACGGCAGGATGAAGCTGCACAGCGCGGGCTTGTCGGCCACGTTGACCGGAATGTGGCGCGCGCGCGCGGCATCCGCTACGACCTTGGCGGCTACCGCATCGTCCTCGACCACGATCACCGCGTCCTTGGCGTCGAGCAGCTCGGGGGTGAAGGCGTCGGCGACGCGCGTTACGCGCTCGGCGTGCGGCAGGCGTGCGAAGCCTTCGTGCAGGTCGGGGGCGGCGACATCGACGCGCGCGCCGGCGCGCAGCAGCAGTTCAGCCTTGCGCGCGGCGGTTTCGGAGCCGCCCACCACCAGGCAGTGGCGGTCGCGCAGGTCGAGGAAAATGGGCAGGTAATTCATGGGATTTACTCGGCGGCTGCAGCGTCGTCGCCCGACTCGGCGGGCCCGTCTTCTGCTGAATAGGGCGGAATGAAAATGAAGCGCATGTCGCCCGGATTCATTTCGACGAAATCGAGCGTCACGCCCTGCAGATAGGGAGTGCTCGATGCGGCGATCAGGATTTCAATGCCATTGACGACGAGGTGTTCGTCGGCTTCGCGCTCGGTATCGAAGCCCATGCCGTAGTTCACGCTGCCATCGTCTTCCTGGTAGGCGGCGACGCGCAGGATCATCTCGAACACGTCGGGGTTGTTGTTGGCGGCGCGAATCTGCGCGGCGGCGGCGTCGGTGATCTTGATCATGGTGTGTCCTTCGGTAATTAAGCTGCGGCACGCGCCTTGTGTGCGCGCACCTGGTTCAAAAAAGGCGCGATCCAGCCCTGCTCGCCGCTGCCGCGGCGGTGCACGTAGCCGGCCAGCAGATTGTGTTGCTGATAGCCGTCATGTTCGCCATCAATGCCATGGCCGCGCGTCACCAGGTATGCGTATATGGAGTCGGCCGGCAGGTTTTCCAGGCTGGAATAATGAAATTCGTGCGCGGGGATGGACGCGGACTCCTGCCAGCGGTCGGCTCCGGTCGGCTGCAGGCGCGCATAGCCGCGTCCGACCGGGCGGTCGTGCATGACGGTGTCGCCCGGCACCACGCCGACCATCTGCCGCGTCTGGCCCTGCCAGCTGAGACTCTTCGACAGGTACATCAGCCCGCCGCATTCGGCATAGGTAGGCAGCCCCGCCTCGATGGCGCCGCGAATCTGGGTGCGCAGTGGCGTGTTGGCTTCGAGTTCCGACATGAACATTTCGGGGAAGCCGCCGCCGATAATGAGGCCGTCCAACTCGGGCAGGGTCTGATCCCGCAGGGTATCGATGTCGACCAGTTCCACGTTGGCAGCATGCAGGCTGTCGAGATCCTCGCTGTAATAAAAACCGAAGGCCTGATCGTGCGCAATGCCGATGCGCACCCGTTCAGCGGGCGCCACCGCTTCAAGCGATTGCGGAATATCGAAGGCAGGCGCACTGTCGCCAATCGCCAGCAGGCGATCCAGGTCGACCTGCGCGGCCACGCGCTCGCCCACATGCCGGACCCGTGTACGCGCGGCATCCTGCTCATTGGCCGGCACCAGCCCGAGATGGCGTTCAGCGATCTGCAAGCTGGCGTCGTGCTGGACTGCGCCGATCACCTCGACGTCGGTGTAGTGCTCGATCACCGCGCGCAGCTTGGATTCGTGGCGGCTGCCGCCGAGATTGTTGAGGATGACGCCGGCGATGCGGATATCCGGGTCGAACGCCTGATAGCCCAGGATCAGCGGCGCGACCCCGCGCGTCATGCCGCGCGCGTCGATCACCAGGACCACCGGGGCGCCCAACAGCTTGGCAAGCGCAGCATTGCTGTTGCTGCCGTCGAGGTCGAGGCCGTCGTACAGCCCTTTGTTCCCCTCGATCAGGCTGATGCGGGCGCCAGCCGCGGCACAGGCGAACTGCCGCTCGATTTCGCTGCGCTGCATCATGTGGAAATCGAGGTTGTAGCAGGGACGCTGCGCCGCCATGCCCAGCCACAGGGGATCGATGTAATCCGGGCCTTTCTT
>DATCTE010000067.1:0-2986 GCA_036568085.1 Thiobacillus sp. | reverse complement strand
CCGCCGCCGGCGGCCATTCGGTGCTGATGGCGGGGCCGCCAGGGACGGGCAAATCGATGTTGGCCGCACGCTTTCCGGGCATCCTCCCGGCGATGGGCGAGACCGAGGCGCTGGAAGCGGCCGCAGTCGCTTCGCTCAATGGCGGCTTCCGCCATGAGCACTGGCAACGCCGTCCTTTCCGTTCGCCTCACCACACCGCCTCCGCGGTGGCGCTGGTAGGGGGCGGCGGCAACCCGCGCCCGGGCGAGATCTCGCTGGCCCACCATGGCGTGCTGTTCCTCGACGAACTGCCGGAATTTTCGCGGCAAGTGCTGGAAGTGCTGCGCGAGCCGCTGGAGACGGGCCACATCACGATTTCGCGCGCGGCGCGGCAGGCTGATTTTCCGGCCCGTTTCCAACTGGTCGCGGCGATGAACCCCTGTCCCTGCGGCTATCTCGGCCACCCGACCCAGGCCTGCCGCGACACCCCGGATCAGATTGCACGCTACCGCGCACGCATTTCAGGCCCGCTGCTCGACCGCATCGACATCCAGATCAGCGTGCCGGCATTGACACAGGACGAACTGATGCAAGCCGGTGCGGGCGAACCCAGCGCGGCCATACGCGGCCGCGTGGAGGCGGCACGCGCACGCCAGATGCAGCGGCAGGGGAAGCCCAACGCTGCGCTCGGCACCCAGGAGATCGAACAGTTTTGCAAGCTGGATACGGCAGGGGAGACCCTGCTCAAGCAGGCGATTGCCCGCCTGAACCTGTCGGCGCGCGCCTACCATCGTGTGCTCAAGCTCGCGCGCAGCGTGGCCGATCTGGCGGACAGCGACGTGATCATGCCGGCGCATCTCGCCGAAGCCATTCAATACCGGAGGCCCCCCGCATGAGCGATCCCTACGAATCCTGGCAGGAAGAAAAGCAGTCGGCCTGGCTCTACCGCGTGGTCGCGGAATGCGAGCGCGGCACGCCGCGCGAAGCGCTGTTCAACGAGCTGGCCCAGGCCGCCGACGACCAGTCGGAGATCTGGCTGGCTGCCATTGCGCGAAGCGGCAGACCGGCACCGGCTGCGTTCCGGCCCGACCTGCGCACCCGCATCGTGGCCAGGCTCACGCGCGTGTTCAAGCCACGTGTGATGCGCGGCGTGCTGGCAGCGATGAAGGTACGCGGCATGGTGCTGTACACGCAAAATCCGCCGCATCCCATGCCGGTCAGGCGCGACGACATCGGCAAACGCCACCAGAATGGCGCCGCCGGCAATGCCCTGCGCGCGGGCGTGTTCGGCATCAACGACGGCCTGGTATCGAACGCTGCGCTGATCTACGGCGTGGCCGGTGCCGCCCCGGAACCGTCGATCATCGTGCTCACCGGCGTGGCCGGACTGCTGGCCGGGGCGTTCTCGATGGCGTCGGGCGAGTATGTGTCGGTACGCTCGCAGCGCGAAATGTTCGAATACCAGATCGGCCTGGAACGCGACGAACTGGAGCAATACCCGCAGGAGGAAGCGGCCGAACTGGCGCTGATCTACACTGCCAAAGGCATGGAGGCGGCCGAGGCGCGACGGCTGGCCGACACCCTGATGCAGGATCCCGCGCGCGCGCTCGACACCCTGGCGCGCGAAGAGCTCGGATTGAATCCCGACGAACTCGGCTCGCCGTGGGTGGCGGCGCTCTCGTCGTTTTCCGCCTTCACTGCCGGCGCAGCGCTGCCGCTGCTGCCGTTCCTGTTCGGCTATGGCCATGCGCTCACTGTCTCGATCGGGCTAACGGCGCTGGGCCTGTTTGCCGTCGGCGCCAGCATGAGCCTGTTCACCGGCCGCCACGCCACCCTCTCAGGCCTGCGCATGCTGGGCATCGGCGGCGCCGCAGGGCTGGCGACCTATTTCATCGGCGCCTGGCTGGGGGTGAAGCTGGGCTGAGGCTCCCCGTCATGTCTGTTCCCACGGCAGCCCATCGAAACGCCAGCCGTTCTTTGTGCAGCGGTGGCGCGCCTCGTCCATGTCACCCTCGAACCCGTGCGTGACGTTGTAGACCTCGGGGAAGCCGTATTTTTCGAGATAGCGTCCGGCATCTGCAGAACGCCGACCTGAGCGGCAGATCAATACCACCGGGCGATTGACCGACGCGGCCTTGCGTGCGTGGCCCAGAAAATCCGGGTTGACGTCCCAGTCCGGGCCATCCTGCCAGGCTATGTGGATCGCACCGACCGGATGACCGACAAACAGATATTCGATTTCCGAGCGGCAATCAATGAATACCGCCTCAGGGTGCGTTTGCAAAAACTCATGGGATTCCCGGGGGGTCATCTGTTTCATTGCGCGCTCCGCAGTCCATTCCTTACCCACCCTAGCAGATCGGGTTCAAAACCCTAAAAAACAAAAGGCCCCGCTCGTCGGGGCCTTGTTGTTCTTTTCTGCAAAAGAAATGAAGCGCTAGATGGCAATACGCATTACACGTCGTGCATTGAAGCGTGTCAGACCGAGCAGGCCTGCGCCCATCAGCAACAGCGTACCGGGTTCCGGCACACCGCCGCCGCCACTGCTGCAACCGGGAGTTCCAGCCGGGGCGTTCGCGCAGGTGCAACCCGCCAGGGAAATCAGTTTGAAATAGTCGTTCCCTGCCTTGGTCGGATCACCCCCGACAAAGGTATTCAGCGCCCCGATCAGCCAGTAGCTGGAATAGGTGTTGTTGGCGAAGTCGTGGGCGCCCGTGCTGGAGCCCGCCAGGATATTGCCAATCAGCGACCAGCCGTTGGACAACAGGCCTGAATAAGACTGTCCGGCAAGGCTGGCCGGGCTGCCTGCCCCTGTATACGCCATGACCGTGAAATCGGAATCGGTTTGCACCCATCCGGCAGCGAAGGACGTGAGATTCACCTTGTCGGTGAACGAGAACAGGATGGAGTCCGCCCGCTCATTGTTATCGATCGCATACTCAGGACTGTTTCCCTCATTGGCATCCCTGCCCGACGTTCCGCCCGTGCAATTGGAGTAGCCGGAACA
>DATCTE010000066.1:0-3073 GCA_036568085.1 Thiobacillus sp. | reverse complement strand
GCCATGCTGGCGCGCTTCGAGCAGGAAGAAGGCCCCATGTGGCTGCGCGCACAGGAGGCCCACTACATGGGCCGGCTGCTGGGCGGTCTTGACCTCACCGATCCTGCGCCGCGCGAAAAACGCCCGTTTGCGCAAGTGATGTTCTGCATCGACGTCCGCTCGGAACGCATCCGGCGCCATCTGGAAAAGGTCGGCGACTACCAGACCTTCGGCATCGCCGGTTTCTTCGGCGTGCCGGTGAGCTTCATCGGTCTCGACAAGGGCAGCGAGACCCATCTCTGTCCCGTTGTGGCGAGCCCGAAGAACGTGGTGCTGGAGCTCGCCATCACACGCAGTGACGACGAGCAGGCCTTCGTGTCGTCGCTCGAGCAGGTATTCCATGAACTGAAGGCCTCGGTACTGTCGCCCTTCATCACGGTCGAGGCAATCGGCCTCCTGTTCGGGCTGGACATGTTCGGCAAGAGCCTGGCGCCGCTCGCCTACAACCGCTGGCGTCAGCGGCTGCACCCCGACAAGCCGGACAGCCGTCTGCTGCTCGACAAGCTTTCGCGCGAGCAGGCCGATTCCATCATCCGTTCGTTGCAGCGCGCCTTGATCGTCAAGGCAGTCGGGCGCGAACTCGGCATCCAGCGCGAGGCGATCACCGACGAGATGATCCGCGAACTGCGCGAGACGGCGCTGGGCAATCATGCCGGCCTCACGGATTTCGCGCGGTCCTTCAAGCTCGACGTCCAGGCCGAGGCGCGTTTCATCGAGCGCCTGCGGAACGTCTATCGCATCAACCGCGGCTACGCGCAGATCCAGCTCGAGCGCCTGGGGCGCATTGGCTTCACCCTCGATGAGCAGGTGCATTTCGTCAGCCAGGCACTGCGCTCGATCGGCCTGACCGAAGGCTTCTCACGCTTCGTGCTGCTGGCCGGACACGGCAGCACATCCGAAAACAACCCGTACGAATCCGCCCTCGACTGCGGCGCCTGCGGCGGCAATCACGGCATCACGAACGCCCGCGTGCTCGCCCAGATTGCCAACAAGCCGGCGGTGCGCGCGCGCCTGCGTGAGCAGGGCATCGCGGTTCCGGACGACACCTGGTTCGTCCCTGCCTTCCACAACACGACCACCGACGAGCTGCGCCTGTTCGACCTCGATCTGTTGCCGCCCAGCCACCTCGTCTACACCGAGCGCCTGAGCAACGGGCTGCAGGCGGCATCGCGCCTGTGCGCGGCCGAACGCATGGGCACGCTTGAAGACGCGGCCGACGCACGGGACAAGGACAGCGAGCCGGCGAGCGCATACCGGCTGGCGCGGCGCAACGCCATGGACTGGTCGCAGGTGCGACCGGAATGGGGGCTGGCGCGCAACGCGGCCTTCGTCATCGGCTGCCGCCACGTCACCGGCCAGCTCGACCTCGAGGGCCGCGTGTTCCTGCACTCCTACGACTACCGCTGCGACCCCAGGGGACGCCTGCTGGAAAACATCCTGGCCGGCCCGCTGGTCGTCGGCCAGTGGATCAACATGGAGCACTATTTCTCGGCGGTCGACAACGACCACTACGGCAGCGGCAGCAAGGTCTATCACAACATCGCCGGGCGCTTCGGCGTCATGACCGGCAACCTCTCCGACCTGCGTACCGGCCTGCCGGCGCAGACCGTGCTCAAGGACGGCGTGCCTTACCACGAACCGCTGCGCCTGCTCACCGTGATCGAGGCGCCGTTCGCGCACGCGCGCGCAGCCATCGAAGGCGTGGTCAAGGTCCGCAATCTGGTACACAACGGCTGGCTGCGCATGGCCGTCGCAGACCCGGAAACCCGCGACGTTTACGTATTTGAGGACGGCGCCTGGCGGCAGCATCCGCTGCACGCCGCCGGCAACGCCGTCGAAGAGAAGGAGCTTGCGCTATGAACCACCTCAACCTCAGCCCGCTCAAGAAGATCGAGATCATTCTCGAGGGCGCGCATCAGGAATTCGCCACCGACCTGCTCGACCGCGCCGGCGTGACCGGCTACACCATCGTCGGCAACCTGTCGGGCAAGGGCCGGCACGGCTTCCACGAAGGCCACCTCATGTTCAACGAGGACGCCGTGCTGATCATGATCATCGTGGCCGTGCCGGGCGAACTGGTCGAGCCGATCCTCGAAGGCTTTTCGCCCTTCTTCAACAGCCACACCGGCGTGGTGTTCATCTCCGACATCCAGGTCAGCCGGCTGGTGAAATTCAAGAGCTGAACGTTCCGGCTTCGCGCGTCCGCGCTACGAGCGCGTCACCCGCCGGCGCGAACGCGTCACCGGCTTCGGCTGCGGCAGCTTCATGATGCGGTCGGCCTCGTTCAGCACGAATTCGTGGAAGGCCTGTGCGATCGGCGACATGCGCTTGCCGCTGCGGTGGACCATGTACCACTCCTTCATGATCGGGAAGCCCTCGACGCTGAGGATGGCGACGCGGCCCAGCGCCAGCTCGAACTCCAGCGTGTGCAGCGACACGATGCCGAGGCCCAGCCCGGCCATCACCGCATGCTTGATCGCCTCGTTGCGGCTCATCTCCATCGAGGTGTTGAGCTTGACGCCACGCTGCTGGAAGAAACGCTCGACCGCGTTGCGCGTGCCGGAACCACGCTCGCGCAGGATGAAGTTCTCCTCCATCAGGCGGCTCAGCGGCACGCGGGCGGCACCGACGAGCGGGTGATCCGGCGGCGCGATGATCACCAGCGGATTCTGCATGAAGGCCTGGGACTGCAGTTCGATGTTGTCGGGCGGCGTGCCCATGATCGCCATGTCCGGCGTGTTGTCCTGCAGCTCCTGCACGACTTCCTCGCGGTTGGTGACCTCGAGATGCACCTGGGTGCCGGGATAGCGCTTGAGGAAGGCGGCGAGCAGGTAGGGCGCGAAATACTTGCCGGTGCTGGTGACCGTGAGTGACAGGGTGCCGCGCTTCACGCCCTTCATGTCGTCGAGCACGGATTCAATGTCGCGGAACTGCTGGGCGATGGCGCGGCTGAAGGCATAGACCTCCTTGCCGACTTCGGTGAGAAATATCTTCTTGCCCATCTGCTCGAACAGCGGCATCCAGACCTCCTCCT
>DATCTE010000065.1:0-2912 GCA_036568085.1 Thiobacillus sp. | reverse complement strand
GCCGACGAAAATTTCTTCGGCCACCCGTCCGCCGTACAGCATGCAGATTTGTGCCAGCATCTGATCCTGGTACAGGCTGTAACGGTCCAGCTCAGGCAGGGACATGGTCACACCCAGCGCGCGACCGCGCGGTATCACCGTAACCTTGTGCACCGGATCACATCCCGGCAGTGTCATGCCGATCACGGCGTGCCCGGACTCGTGGTATGCCGTCTTCTTCTTGTCCTCGGGCGTGATCACCATGGATTTGCGCTCGGCGCCCATGAAGATCTTGTCCTTGGCCTGTTCGAAATCGTCCATATCGACCAGACGCTTGCTGCGGCGCGCGGCGAACAGGGCCGCCTCGTTGACCAGGTTGGCGAGGTCGGCACCGGACATGCCCGGCGTGCCACGCGCCAGGATATCGGCACGCACATCGGGCGCCAACGGAACCTTGCGCATGTGCACCAGCAGGATCTGCTCACGGCCGCGAATGTCGGGCAGGCCCACCACCACCTGGCGGTCGAAACGGCCCGGGCGCAGCAGCGCCGGATCAAGCACGTCGGGGCGGTTGGTCGCAGCGATCACGATGACGCCGGTGGTCGCTTCGAAACCGTCCATTTCAACAAGCAGCTGGTTCAGCGTCTGCTCGCGCTCGTCGTTGCCCCCGCCGAGACCGGCACCACGCTGGCGGCCGACCGCATCGATTTCATCGATGAAGATGATGCAGGGCGAGTTCTTCTTCGCCTGCTCGAACATGTCGCGCACACGCGCGGCACCGACACCGACGAACATTTCGACGAAGTCGGAACCCGAGATACTGAAGAACGGCACCTTGGCTTCGCCCGCAATCGAACGCGCCAGCAGCGTCTTGCCGGTGCCCGGGGGGCCCACCATCAGGACGCCACGCGGGATACGTCCGCCCAGCTTCTGGAACTTGGACGGGTCTTTCAGAAAATCCACCAGTTCGGCGACGTCTTCCTTGGCCTCGTCGCAGCCCGCCACGTCGGCAAAGGTCACCGGGTTGGCGTTTTCGTCGAGCAGCCGGGCCCGGCTCTTGCCAAACGAGAAGGCACCGCCACGGCCGCCGCCCTGCATCTGACGCATGAAGAAGATCCAGACGCCGATCAGCAGCAGCATGGGGAACCACGAGATGAACAGGCTCATCAGGAAGGACGGCTGTTCTTCCGGCTTGGCCTCGACCGAGACGCCGTTTTTCAGCAGATCGGACACCATCCACGGGTCGCTCGGCGCATAGCTGGTGAAGCGCTGGCCATCACTGCGCTCGCCCTTCAGCACGTTGCCCTCGATCACCACCTTGGAGATCTGCTGCTGGCGTACCTCCTCGATGAACTGCGAGTACGGCATCTGCGACTGTGCGGTGCGCTGGGCGCCGAACTGGTTGAACACCGTCATCAGGATGACAGCAATGATCAGCCAGATGGCGATGTTCTTGGACAAATTGTTCACGTTTACTCCTTGGTGCCGAATACAGCACGCTTAGACTCATTCTAAACCCACACTACCGGGTTGTCACGGCAGCATCACGACCCGCCATCCCGCGCTGCAACAGGGCGACGTCCCAGCAAATAAACCTCGGCACTACGATCGCGCGAGGCGTCCGGTTTGCGGATCAGCACCTGCTCGAACGCCTGCCGCATCTGCGCCCGAAAATCCTCAAACCCGACACCCTGAAATACTTTGACGAGAAAGGCGCCGTCCGGTTTCAGCCAGTTCACCGCAAAATCGAGCGCCAACTCGCACAACTCGTAATGTCGAGCCTGATCGCGAAGCATGACACCACTGATGTTGGGGGCCATATCGCTTAATACAAGGTCAACCCGCCCGTTTTGCAGCTTTTCTTCCAGCCAGGCCAGCGCTGCCGGCTCGGTGAAATCGCCTTCCAGGCTGTCGACGCCCGGCATCGGCGCCACCGGCAACAGATCGATCGCCAGCACCCTGCCCTGCTTTTTCATCTTCTGCACCGCAACCTGGCACCAGCTGCCGGGCGCAGCCCCCAGATCCACCACCGTCATGCCGGGGCGCAGCAGATGGTCGCGCGTGTCGATTTCCAGCAATTTATAGGCAGCGCGCGAGCGGTAGCCGTCCTGCTGCGCCTTTTTGACGTAGGGATCCGTCACGTGCTCGTGCATCCAGGCACTGCCCGATTTGGTTCGCTTCGCTTTCTGTACCATCTCTATCGGCTACAATCCGCGCTCAGTTTAAGGAATACGCATGAAATCACTCACGCCCGCCCAGCGACAATTTCTCAAAGGCCTGGCACACAGCCGCCAGCCGGTGGTCATGATCGGCAACCAGGGCTTGACCGCTGCCGTGCTGAAGGAAATCGAACGCGGGCTCGACGCGCATGAACTGATCAAGATCAAGGCCGCCAGCGACGAGCCGGACACGCGTCGTGCCTGGCTGGAGGAAATCTGCGCGTCCACCGGCGCAGCGCCGGTGCAGCAGATCGGCAAGATATTGGTGATTTATCGCGCTGCCGGCAAGCCTGTGATCGTCCTGCCGGCTTGAAGCCTGCCTGACGGGGTTTATCGCGCCAGCCCCGAGCGCCAGACCAGCAACAGCCCCAGCGCGCTCTGAATGAGATAAAGAATGCTCGACACCCCATGCCAGCGGGCGAAACGGTCCGCAAACACGCTTTGCATCACGGCATGCGGCATGGCCTGATCCTTCAGGCTCTGCATGATGGGCTGGATGCCGAAGTGGCCAGCCAGCGTCAGCGCCAGCATCAGCGCCACCGCCCAGAAAAACAGGGTTTTCATCGCTGCGGCGCCGTCGCGGGCAAACCGGTAGACCAGCAGGTAGGTCGCGGCGGCGATGCCGATCCACGCCATCACTCCGAACAGCTTCCCGGCCAGCATCCCGGCCAGCTGCTTGTCGCCCAGATTGGCGAACAGAACCGGCGCGGCCAC
>DATCTE010000064.1:0-2771 GCA_036568085.1 Thiobacillus sp. | reverse complement strand
CCCGTAATGCCAAGCCCCTGCGCGGCATCGAGCAACCACTCGTAGGTCAGTTTGCCGTGATGGCGGCTGGCTTCGGACACAAACACCTGCAGGCAGACAACGTTCATTTGAAGAACCTCATCGTATAGAACCCCAGCGCGGTAGCGACGAAGGAACCGGTCATGTGGGTCAGGGCAATCAGGCCGCCGGTCATCCAGAGGCCGCGCATCAGAGCGGTGACGACTTCGGCGGAGAACGTGGAAAAGGTGGTGAGGCCGCCGAGCAGACCGGTGATCATGAACAGCCGCGCTTCCGGCGGCAGACCGGGATGTTCGGAAAACCACGCGATCGACACGCCGATGACATAGCCGCCGATCAGGTTCGCCGCCAGCGTGCCGAGCGGCATCGCAGGATGGATCGGGTTAAGCCACAACCCCAAGCCCCAGCGCAACCAGGCGCCGATGGCCGCACCGAGGCCGATGGCGAGAAAGGCAGTCATGGCTGGCAGGCGGCGGACGGAATCATGCCGCCATTCTAATGCAGCCACCCCAATTCACGTCCGGCTCCTGGCATGCCCGCTCCACATGCACCTGGACCTGCGCGCCCTCACATCGCCTGCTTGATGATGTCGTTAAGCAGTTTTTCCACGTCGGCCAGCGCTTTCTTCAGCGCCGGATTCCTGGTGGGCCCAGGCTTGCGGTAGGCGATATAGACGCTCTTGTCGTTCGGAACCGTGTACACCGACACGATGTAGGGGCACATCACCATCGCATTCGGATCGGCCTCCATCATCTTGCGGGAAATGGTGGCGCTGCAGAACTCGAACTGTTCGCCGTCCACGTACACCTGCCTGGTCGCGCCGATTTCCGGGCCAGTGCGCGCCAGCATTTCGGCGATCTTGTTGGTGTGATTGATCTTGAGTCCTTTGCCCTCAATCGCGAATTGAAGCGAATCGCGCACATCCTGGAACGTTCCCTGGGTCTTGAACAGGACCGTGTAGGCATCGGCAGCCATCGCAGAAAGCGGCATACACGCGATCGCGCAAACGGCGAGGAATTTTTTCATGGCACTCTCCAAGTATTTCAAACCGTGATTTTCTGCCGCGCGGGGTCGAACCGCAAGGGTCGTTTGCTACACTCGCCGCATGGACACGCAACTCAGGGCAGATGGCCGTTTCTGGCTGACGCTGGACGGCAAGAACTTTCTCGGCCGGGGACGCGTCGAGCTGCTGCAGCGCATCCGCGAAACCGGCTCCATCTCCAAGGCCGCCAAGACGATGAAGATGAGTTACAAGGCTGCGTGGGACGCGGTGGATGCGATGAATTCGGCTTGGGGCCTCCCCCTGGTTGCAAGTGGTCCGGCCGGCAGCCGGCTTACGCCCGATGCCGAGCAACTCATCGCCGCGTATCAAAAAGCCGAAGCACGACACGCCGCGTTCATGCAGAAGCTGGCGCAGGACCTGCCCGGTCGAAACGCCTGAACGTGCGGCCGACGACCGGGCTGGATGCAGGCGTCTTTTCGCATCCAGCTTTCGCAGGAAAAGACCTTATCGAGACGACCCTTCGCCCCGCCGCGCCTTGAGCTTGCGCCACAACGAGGCACGGTTGATGCCGAGAATCTGCGCCGCCGCCGTCTGGTTGCCCTGCACTTCATCCAGTACCCGGCTGATGTAGGTTTGTTCCTGTTCATCCAGCGTGGGCAGGCGTCCTCCGACCTTGCGGAAGTCGAACCCCACCCGCTTCTGCAGCGTCTCCGGCAGGTGCGCCACGTCGATGGTATCGCCCTGTGCCATGGCCGTCCCCCGCTCGATCAGGTTCTCCAGTTCGCGGACATTGCCGGGGAACGGGTAATCCACCAGCAGCGCCAGTACCTCGCTGGAAATCCGCGTCACCGGCTTCTTCATCCTGCTCGCGTACTTGAGCAGGAAATGCTGCGCGAGGAGGGGGATATCGCCTTTCCGCTGCGAGAGCGGCGGGATGTGCAGATTCACCACGTTCAGCCGGAAATAGAGATCTTCACGAAAGCTTCCATTCTTTACCGCCTCGCTGACGTCGCGATTGGTGGCCGCCAGCACCCGCACGTCGCACTTCACCGGCCGTGTACCGCCCACCCGTAACACTTCCCTTTCCTGCAGCACGCGCAGCAGTTTGACCTGCATGGACGGCGCCATTTCCGTCACTTCATCTAGAAACAGCGTACCGCCGGAACTCACCTCGATCAGACCCTTCTTCAGCGTGGCAGCACCGGTAAACGCGCCCTTCTCGTGCCCGAACAGCTCATTCGCCAGCAGTTGCTCGCTGAATGCGCCGCAGTTGATCGCGACGTAGGGACCCGCGGCCCGCGCGCTGTGCTTGTGAAGATATTTTGCGAACAGTTCCTTGCCGGTGCCGCTCTCGCCAGTGATGAGCACACTGCAGTCCGTCGGCGCGATCTGCCGTGCCATCTCCAGCAGCCGCTGCACCTCGACATCCTGGGTGACGATCCCCTCACCGTCCCGATAGCCTTCCACTTCGCGGCGCAATTCGTCGTTCTCGCGGCGCAGCCGGACTTTCTCCAGCGCCTCGGTCACCACCTTGCGCACCTCGTCGAGGCGGAACGGTTTGGCGATGTAGTAGAACGCGCCGTGCTTCAGCGCCTGCACGGCGGATTCCGCCGTCGCGTAGCCGGTGATGAAAATGACCTCCGCCTCTGCTTGCAGTTCGCGGCTTTTTTTCAGCACGTCCATCCCGTCCACACCTTCCATGCGCAGATCGGTGAGGACCACGTCGAAGCGCTGCGACTCGAGCAGCGAG
>DATCTE010000063.1:0-4248 GCA_036568085.1 Thiobacillus sp. | reverse complement strand
CTGCGCATCCTGTTCATTCCGCTGATGGCGGGCGTGTTCTACCTGCCAGACGGCTGGGTGACACCGTCCGAGGCCAATCTGCTGGCCGCCGCATTTTTCGGGGTGGCGGCGCTGACCGACTGGCTCGACGGCTGGCTGGCTCGCAAACTGGGGCAAACCTCGGCCTTCGGTGCCTTCCTCGATCCGGTCGCCGACAAGCTGATGGTGGCCGCCGCGCTCATCGTGCTGATCGACCTCGATCGCGTGGCGCCTCTGATCGGGCTCATCATCATCGGTCGCGAAATCACCATTTCCGCCCTGCGCGAATGGATGGCCAAGGCCGGCAAGTCGGCCAGCGTGGCGGTGTCCTTCGTCGGCAAGCTGAAAACCGCGGCGCAGATGGTCGCCATCGTGCTTCTGCTGTATTTCGACCCGGTCGCCGATTTGCCGATTGCGACCATCGGCACGTTGCTGATCTGGATTGCCGCGCTGCTCACCCTGGTGTCGATGGTCTACTACCTCGTGATGGCGGCGCGCGCCCTGCAAAAAACTTCATGAAAATTGCTGTCGGCTGTTGACAGAAAAAAACGAAATCTCCATAATGCGCAGCCTTCAACGCGGGAATAGCTCAGCTGGTAGAGCGCAACCTTGCCAAGGTTGAGGTCGGGAGTTCGAACCTCCTTTCCCGCTCCAGAATTCCGGGGAAAACAGAAGGCTTAGCCGGACGTTTTCCCCTTTTCGTTCAAGCGTTTTACCGCGACGGCGCGATAGCAAAGCGGTTATGCACCGGATTGCAAATCCGTGTAGGTCGGTTCGACTCCGGCTCGCGCCTCCAGACTCAAGGCCAACTGTCCGCTTCGCCCGGATGGTGAAATTGGTAGACACAAGGGACTTAAAATCCCTCGCCAGCGATGGCGTACCGGTTCGATTCCGGTTCCGGGCACCACCTTCCAGTTCACCAGCCCGAGTGGTATAATTTTTGCGCTTTAATTATTAACACGATGGGCGGTCCGCCCATTTTTTATTTGTGCTTTGTGCTGTGCTGCGTGCCCTGCCCGGGCCACGCTATGGCATAGCGATGGATTTGCGATGATGGATTTGCCCGCCCGCCTGGAGCCTGTGCTTGCCGGACTCGGTTACGAGCTGGTGATGCTGGAGCGCGCCGGGCGAGGGCTGATCCGGATTTTCATCGACAAGCCAGGCGGCATCACGATTGACGACTGCGTCACGGTGAGCAATCACCTGACCCACCTGTTCACCGTCGAGAACATCGACTACGACAGGCTGGAAGTGTCCTCGCCCGGCCTCGACCGGCCGCTGGTCAAGCCGCAGGACTATGCGCGCTTCGCCGGCGAACCGGTGACGCTGAAGCTGAGGGTGCCGATGGACAACCGGCGCCGCCTGAGCGGTCAGCTGGTCGGTCTGGAAGGCGATGCGGTGAAGTTGATCGTCGATGGCACGGAAGTGTCGGTTGATTTGAGAAATGTGGACGCTGCCCGCCTGAAACCGATGGTTTAGGCGTAGCAGGGCTGGAGGGAATATGAGTCGTGAAATGTTGATGCTGGCCGATGCGCTGGCACGCGAAAAGAACGTGGACAAAGAGGTGGTGTTCGAAGCGCTGGAGCAGGCGCTCGCCTCCGCCACCAAGAAACGCTTCAAGGAAGAGGCCGACGTGCGCGTGTCGATCAACCGCGAAACCGGCGATTACGAATCCTTCCGCCGCTGGCAGGTCGTGTCCGAAGCCGACCTGGAATCCGAGGGCTACCAGATCCTGCTGATCGACGCCCAGGACAAGATTCCCGACATCGAGATCGGCGACTACATCGAGGAGCCGCTGGAAAACGTCGAGTTCGGCCGCATCGGCGCCCAGGCCGCCAAGCAGGTCATCCTGCAGAAGATCCGCGACGCCGAGCGAGAGCAGATCATCAGCGACTTCCTTGCCCGCAAGGAACACCTCGTCAACGGCGTGGTGAAGCGCATCGACCGCGGCAACGCCATCATCGAATCAGGCCGCGTCGAAGGCTTCCTGCACCGCGATCAGATGATCCCACGCGAGAACCTGCGCGTCGGCGACCGCGTCCGCGCCTACCTGCTGCGCATCGACCGCGGCGCTCGCGGCCCGCAGGTGGTGCTGTCGCGCACGGCGCCCGAATTCATCATGAAGCTGTTCGAACTGGAAGTGCCGGAAATCGAGGAAGGCCTGCTCGAGATCAAGGCGGCCGCCCGCGACCCCGGCCTGCGCGCCAAGATCGCCGTGGTGTCGCACGATCCACGCATCGATCCGATCGGCACCTGCATCGGGTTGCGCGGCTCGCGCGTCACCTCGGTGACCAACGAGCTGGCCGGCGAACGCGTCGACATCATCCACTGGTCGGCCGACCCGGCACAGTATGTGATCAACGCCCTGGCCCCGGCCGAAGTCAGCTCCATCGTGGTGGACGAAGACAGACACAGCATGGACGTGGTGGTGGACGAGGAGCAACTGGCGATGGCGATCGGCCGCGGCGGCCAGAACGTGCGCCTGGCGTCCGAACTGACCGGCTGGGAACTCAACATCATGTCGCGCGAAACGGCGGAAGAGAAACAGTCGGCCGAAAGCGGCAAGACGCTCGCGCTCTTCATCGAAAAACTCGATGTGGACGAGGAAGTCGCCCAGATCCTGGTCGACGAAGGCTTCTCCACGCTGGAAGAAGTCGCCTATGTGCCACTCAATGAAATGCTTGAGATCGAGGCCTTCGACGAAGACCTGGTCAACGAACTGCGCAACCGTGCCCGCAACGCCCTGCTGACCGCCGCCATCGTCGGCGAGGAACAGGTCGAGGCTTCTGCGGGCGACCTGCTGTCGCTCGAAGGCATGGACGCCGAAACCGCACGCACGCTCGCCAGCAAGGGCGTCCACACCACCGAGGATCTGGCCGAACTGGCCGTCGATGAGCTGACCGAAATGGCCGCCATGGATGCCGAACGTGCCAAACAATTGATCATGGCCGCACGCGCGCCCTGGTTCGCCCAAGGCTAAGAGCCTGTTCAGCAGAAATCATGCCCCGCGTTGAGACCAGGACCGGATGGATGCAAGGCGCAGTGCGCCGGCAAGGGTATTCCCTTGCCAAGTGCTGCAACGCCGCAGACGCCGATCCTGGCCTCAACCCGAAGGGCCAGTTTTCTGCGGGCGCAAGGCCGCGTTGCGGGTCGCTCATTTGGAGTGACCAAACATCACTCCCCGCGCCTTGCCCTGCATCCCGCAGGAAACCGGCGCGGGGCGTGATTTCTGCTGAACAGGCTCTATAGCCACGAGGACTGCATGAACGTTGAACAATTTGCCCAGGAACTGAAACTGCCGCCCCAGCTGTTGCTTGAACAGCTGAAAGCGGCGGGCGTCAATAAAAACGATGTGATCGACTCCGTCACCGAGGCGGACAAGGCGCATTTGCTCGACTACCTGCGCAAGATGCACGGTGGCGGGGCGGAGACCGGCAAGACCAAGATCACCATCACGCGCAAGCAGACCGGTGAAATCCGCAAGACCGACAGTACCGGCAAGTCGCGCACCATCCAGGTGGAAGTCCGCAAGTCGCGCACCTACGTGAAGCGCGATGCCGCCGCGCTGGCGGCCGAGGCCCCGCCTGCCGCCGAGCCGGCCGCGGAAGCCCAACCCGCTCCGCAGGTCGAGGAACTGGCTCCGCCAGTCGTCGAAGCCAGGGTCGAAGCCCCCTCTCCCGAGCCTGTCGCCGAACCGGTTGTGGCTCAGCCCGCCGAAGTCAAGCCCGTATCCGTCGAACCCGCTGTGGTTGAACCCCCGGTCGCTGAAGCCGCGCCGGTTGAGGCTCCTGCCGAACCCGCTGCGGAGGCTGCCCCGGCGGTGAAGAAAACCACCCGCATCAAGAAGGCCTCGATTCTGAACGAGGCCGAGGTCAAGGCTCGCGAAGAAGAAGCCCGCCGCCACTCTGCGCTGCAGGAACGTCAGGCTGCGGATGCCAGGGCCCGTACCGAGCGCGAAGCCTTGCGCAAGCAGGCCGAAGCCGCGCGCGAAGCTGCCAAACTGGCCGAAGCAGAAAAAGCCGCTGCACCGGCCGCCACGCCGGCCGCCCCGACGGAAAAAACGCTGCACAAACCGGATAAACCTTCTGCTGCCAAGGGCGCCAAGGGTCCGGACAAGAAAGCCGGAGGAACCTGGAAGGATGACGCCGCGCGCCGGAAGGGCGGACTCAAGACCCGTGGCGGCGCTGCGCCTGATGCAGGCTGGCGGGGCCGCAAGGGCAAGTCCAAGTC
>DATCTE010000062.1:0-2835 GCA_036568085.1 Thiobacillus sp. | reverse complement strand
ACAGTTGAAGGTGGTGAAATGACAAACCCCGTGCGCGAGGACGATTTGCATGCCTATGTGGATGGCGCGCTGCCCGAGGCGCGCCGCCTCGAGGTCGAGGCCTGGCTGGCCGCCCATCCAGACGATGCCGCGCGGGTGCAGGCGTGGGCCCGGCAGAACCAGACGCTGCACGCCGCGTTCGATGCCGTGCTCAACGAACCCTTGCCGATCGACCTGGTGCGCGCCGCGCACCGGCAGCCGGCGCGCATGCCGTACAAGGCCGTGGCGGCGGCGCTGGCCTTCGTCGCGAGCGGCCTGATCGGCTATGGCATCGGCCTCAAGGCCGACCAGCCCGTGCCGGCGCCGCTGCATTTCGCCCGCGACGCGGCGATTGCGCATGCGGTGTTCAGCCCCGAGGTGCGACACCCGGTCGAGGTGGACGCGGCCCACGCCGCGCATCTGGTGAGCTGGCTTTCGAAACGCGTGGGCACGCAGCTCAAGGCACCTGATTTCGGCGCCCTCGGTTTCGAATTGCTGGGCGGACGCCTGCTGGCAGGCGAGTCGGGCCCGGTGGCGCAGTTCATGTACCAGGATGCGGGCGGGCACCGCGTCACGCTCTACGTGCGGCGTGCTGTCACCGGCAATCGCGAGACGGCGTTCCGCCACGTCACCGAAAATGGCGTCGAGGTGTTCTACTGGATCGATCGCGATTTCGGCTACGCGCTGTCCGGCCAGATCGCGCATGCGGACATGCAGCGGCTGGGCGACGCCGCCTACCTGCAGCTAACTGGCAAAGAAGCGGCGGCGAACTGAAGACGATTCAATCCCGGTGCGATGCATTCGCGCCGCCCCACGTTGCCTGCGAACCGTATAATCGCTCCATAATTTTCCAGCTTGGGGTCCACCCGTTGGGGCATCGTTCCAGCCCCGCCCGCCTTCAAACATGGCCCTGTCCGATGCCCTGATCCACTTTGCCTACCGGCTGCAGGCCTCGTCGCGCTATGCCGGCACCAAGGGTTTCTTTTACCGGCTGCTTGCCGACCCCCGCTCCCACCGCCGGGCGCTATACGACGGCGCCATGATCGTGCTGGTGCTGACCAGCGTGTTCCTGCTGATCTACGAAGTGCGGCACGAGCTGGGCCTGTGGGCGGATGCGTTCGAAGCCTTCGTGGTCATGGTGTTCAGCATCGAATATCTGCTGCGCATGTGGTTGTACAGCGACAGCCACGCCATCCTGATCGAACACTGGGAGCATGCCGAACTGGCGGGAACGCGGTTTCGCCCGGCCCCGGCGTTATGGGCCGTGGTCAAACGCAAGCTGGCCTACATGGTGACGCCGATGGCGATCATCGACCTGCTGGCCATCCTGCCCGGCTACCGGCCGTTGCGCTTCCTGCGCATCTTCCTGCTGTTCCGCCTGCTCAAGCTGTTCCGCTATGCGCGCAACCTGACCGCCTTCGGCGAGGTGCTGCTGGAAAAGCGCTTCGAGCTCTTCACCCTGTCGATCTTCGTCGGCTCCATGGTGCTGATCGCCGCGGTGGCGATGTACCTGTTCGAGGCGGAGCAGGTACATCCCCGGGTGTCCAGCCTGATGGATGCCCTGTACTGGGCGGTGATCACCATCACCACCGTGGGCTACGGCGACATCGTGCCGCAGACCACGGAAGGGCGCATTGTCGCCATGGTGCTGGTGTTCGCCGGCATCGCCGTGATTTCCTTCGCCACCTCCATCATCGTCATGGCCTTCCACGAAAAGATGGGCGAACTGCGCGACAACCGCGTGTTCTCCAGCGTGGAGCGGCTGTCCGGCGTGACCATCGTGTGCGGCTACGGCCGCATCGGGCAGGTGGTGGCGGAACGACTGGCTGCCGGCCGGGATCCCTTCGTCGTCGTCGACCGCAATCCCGAAGCGGTGAGCCTGGCGCATCGCCACGGCTACCTGGCGGTGGCGGGCGACGCCACCAACAACGAGCTGCTGGCCAACCTCGGGCTGGGCCGCCAGGCTTCGCGCATCCTATGCCTGACCCATGACGACGTCAGCAACGTCTACATCACCCTGACGGCGCGCCAGGTTTCGCCGGACATCCTGATCGTCTCGCGCGCCAACAAGGCGGAAACGGGGCGCAAGCTCACTCAGGCGGGGGCCGACCACGTGGTTCGGCCCTACGAGGTGGTCGGCCACATGGCGGCGGAGTTCATCGGCCAGCCGGTGGCCTTCGACGCCCTGTACGACGTGATCACCCGCGCCCGGGGCATCCATCTCGAGCCGGTGCGCGTCACGCCGGGATCCTGGCTGGAAACGCGCCGCGTCGGCGACGTCGACTTCGCTGGCCAGCACCTGATGCTGTTCGGCGTGATTCGCCCGCACGCCTCCCCGGAAGCGGCCGGACTGGATCGCTACGAGCTGCGTGATGCCCACTTCTACTTCAATCCCAAGGCGGATTTCACGCTGCATGCCCACGACATCCTGATGGTCATCGGCCACCAGGCCAGCCTGTTCCGGTTGAAGGAAGGCCTGGGGTCGCGTCGGCCCTTCTGGAAACCGTCCCGATGAGACCCCGTTTCGCCCTGTTCGGCTGCAACCCGCTCGCCATCGAGGTGGCGCGGCACCTGACCATGACCCGCACGCCCTTCATCATGCTGGACAGCGATGCGGCGCTGGTGGAGGCGGCCCAGAAGGAGGGCATGCTCGCCCGGCAAATCGACTATACGGACGACGATGCCCTGCGCGACGTCGGAATCGGCGGCCACATCGAGGGCGTATTCTGCCTGTTTGCGGAAGATTCCGAGAACGTCTTCCTGGCCATCTCGGCCCGCGCGCTGGATCCGCAGCTGCGCATCGTCGCCGTGTGCCAG
>DATCTE010000061.1:0-2289 GCA_036568085.1 Thiobacillus sp. | reverse complement strand
GTTCGAGAATGCGCTGGTCGACATCGCCAGGGCCTCGAAGCATCACTGGCCGGATTCGCTGGCTGCGGAGTTAAAGTTGCTCACTGTTGCGCCCGAGGTGTGGATCACCCACCTGAAGCCCGGCAACGAGTCAGCGATCATGAACGAACTGCGCGAGGCTGCGCCCGGCTGGGGCGTGGAAGCGCTGCTGCAGGGGCAGGTGATCGTACTGGAGTGACTGCGGGGTTAGTGCCCGTGCGAGGTGTGCCTGCGCCCGAACAGCATCAACAGGGGCAGCAGCGTCACGATCAACCATGGCGTCGCGGGCTCAGGCACGGAAAAGCGTGTCGGTGAGAGGCCGCCTCCCACCCAACTGAGAGTGACGTCGCCTGCCGGCCCGATCAACGGGAAGCCGTCTCCTGATCTGCTGCTCAGGGAGATGCGGCCTCCTGACCCTATGCGTAGCGGGCGGTCCGACAATGACGCGGCATTGGCCAGCGAAATGCTACCTGCCGAGATTGACCCCGCGACAACAATCCGTCCCGGCGTTTCCAGGGCCAGGTTGATTCCACTGGCGTCGATCATTCCCGCGACCAGGATGTCTCCAAGCGAGAGCAGCCTCGCGTTCTGGGTCTGCGGATCGAAGCGGAGCGTGATGCCGGCGCCGAGGTCGATCGCGGAAAAATCGAATATGCCATCGGCACGATAAGGCAGGGTGTAGTCCGTGCCGGGCGCAAGCGGGCCGTCGGCGCCCGTAATGGGTGTGACCACTGCGGGAGGGGGCGCAAACGGGTCATTGGCGCCCGCAATGCTGATGGTCGAGGCCGCCGAAGGGAAAGCCGCGCTCAGCGCGAGCGTCAGCGTCAGGGCATGAATCCATTTGCGCACGGCCGTTTCTCCTCAGATAGGGCCGGAGGAGCTTACAGGCGAGGCCGTGACACGGTGATGCGCGGGTTATGGCCCGTTTGGGCCAGGGGATGCAACGACACAGTGCCCCTCTTCAGGATGCAAAGCTGGCCAATTCCGCCTCGAATTCCGTCGCGCTCAGGCTTTCGAATGCATCCCGGCTGAACAGGGTGACCGCACCGGCCATTTCGCTCCAGCCGTAGTTGCGGCAAGGATCACTCAACGTGTCGCTGTCCTGCGGCACGCGGGCGACGAGGTGCAGGCAGTTCCTGCTGTAGATCAGGTTGTAGGGGATGTTGTGCTCATGCAGACGATCGAGTTCGAGCCAGGCGTCGGCGGGTTCGGTGAAGCGCCGGCAGGGAAGCGGATAGGGTTCGCTGCCGCCGTTGTGGGCAAAGCACGGGTACTTCACCGGCAACGGGTTCGGCTGCACGAAGCTCTGGAAGTGCAGATGGTTGACCGAGGCGCCGGCGCCGGTGCTGTTGTAGGCGAGGGAAAGGCCGTGCGCGCCGGCATGGGCGCACAGGTGCCAGGCCCAGCCATGCAGTTCGGGCGTGAGATATTGCGGCATTTCGCGCAGGGGTTCGGGCACCAGTAGGCCATGCAGCCGGGCGAAGGGGAATTTGTTGTAGAGCAGGCGTGCCGGCTTGGCGGCGAGTTCGCCTTCCCACAGGATTTCCCTGGCGAGAAAGGGCTTGTTGAAATGGAAGCCCGCGGGGTCGAAGGGGCGCAGTAGGCCGTCGAATTTCATTCCGCTGATGCGAGGCGGGCGCAAGGCGCGGATGGGGTTGAAGAACAGATGCCACGGTCCGGCGCAGCGGCTTTCCATCGTTTTCAGGTGATCGAAACCGATGGCGAGGAGTTTGAGGAAAACCAGCACGTCATCGTCCGGTTCGGCCAGTTTCCTGCCATTCCGCAGGGTGTCGGTGAGGACCGCTGCGAGTTCTGCATGACGTGCCGACAGCGCAGGAGCGAGTCGTGCCCACAGCTTCGGGTCGTAGGCGGCGTTGGCGAGCACGAGGATGTGGACGCCCAGGCCGCGATGCTTTTCCAGCATGGCGGCGAGTCCGTCGGCGAAGTTCTGTTCCAGCGCGGGGAGCGAGATGAACGGGGAGGGAAGCGTAGGCATGCGGTCTGGCACGACGGAAGCGAATCCCGTATGGTGCCATCCCGCCGCGGCTGCGGGCATTCAGGTTTTTTTGCGGGCAGTGCCCGGCGTTTATAGCTCGCCGGCGGCGCCGGCGCGCATCACGCTATCCAGTTTTTCGCGGATTTCCATCGCGCCCTTGCGCAACTCCGGGGTGATGCCCGCCTGTTTGCCCGCCTGCTCGAGCCAGGTCACGTCCCAGTCCAGCGTCATGACCCAGATATTCTTGTCGGCATCCTCCATCACTGCGATACGGC
>DATCTE010000060.1:0-4691 GCA_036568085.1 Thiobacillus sp. | reverse complement strand
CTGTTCGATCTGCTGGGCAGCGCGCATCCGCTGACGCGGCAGTATCGCCAGGCGCTGTCCGAATCACTGCATTGAAGTTCGACCACCCCGCCTTCGCACCCTATCGGGACCTGATCGATGCGTTGGAACTCGCGCGGGCCCTGCCCTCGCCCAGCCCGGATTGCCTCGGTGCGCTCAACGCACAGGCCGCCCGCCTCGGCACATGCAATGCAGGCGGGCTGCCGCTGCGTTTTTTCGCGCCCGACAGCCGCCTGTCCGCGCGCGATTACGAAACCCACATCCTGCAAACCGGCCAGGTACCGACCCGCGCCGACACCTGGCACGACGTGCTGAACGCGCTGGTGTGGCTGCGCTTTCCGCGCTTCAAGTCCGCGCTGAATGCGGCCCACGGCATCGCCATCGCCGGCGAGGCCGGTTCCACCCGGGGCCGCCGCCGCGACGCGCTGACGGTGCTGGACGAGTCCGGCGTGTGGGTGATCAGCCGCGATCCGGATTTGCCGGCGCTGCTGGCCGAACGCGCCTGGCACGCGCTGTTCTGGGAAGCGCGCTCGCGTGTGGAAACCGACATGCGTTTCGTGGTGGTGGGTCATGCGCTGCTGGAAAAGGCACTCGCCCCCTACCCGGCGGTGACCGGGAAATGCCTGACGCTGATTGCGGCGTCGCTCGATGCAGACGCTGCGGATGGATTGTCAGCCATGGCGCTCGCCGGCATCGACTCGCCGCGCCAGCTTGCGCCCTTGCCGGTGCAGGGCATTCCCGGCTGGGATCCTGCCAACGCGGATGCGGCGTATTACGCCAATCAGGCGGTTTTCAGGCCGGCACGCAACGCTGCTTCATGATCGTCCCGACGCACCATTCGGGTAGGCGCCTCAACCCGCCGCAGCCGGCAACTCCCCGCCCGCCACCCAGGCCTGGGCCATATCCAGATCATCGAACAGGCGGATATCCGCCGACATGAACATGCGGTTCACCCACATGCTCCATGCCACCCACTGATCGCCGGTAAGGATGGCGATGCGACCGAAATCGGTCTTGTGCTCACGCGAGAATTTCAGTTCTTCCCACGCCACGTCGACGCTGTACGACAGCATGTCGCGCAAATCGAACAGCAGGTTGACCGTGCCCTGGAACTCGATGCCGTAGTTCACGGCCTCCTCGAACTCCTGGTAATCGGCCAGCGTGAACTGTCCCATTACTGTGACGGCGATCTGGTTGTCCTTGACGTTCAGGCTGATCATGGTGCGCTCCTCTGGAATGTGCTTTCACTATAGCGAATCGGGCTGGCTTGGGGTTGACGCGCGCACCGCCCACATGCCCGCGGCCGCCACCACCGCCATGCCGATCCAGGCCAGCAGCGGCAGCCGCTCGCCGAACAGCAGCACGCCGTACAAGGCGGAAAAGCCGACCGTGGTGTAGGCCAGCGAACCGACCGTGAGCGTGCGGCCACGATGATAGGCCCGCGTCAGCGCAAGCTGCGCCACCGTGGCAGTGACGCCGATGCCGATCAGCCAGGGCCAGTCGCCTGCCTGCGGCAGATGGAATCCGGCGACCGCCATCCATGCCGCGCCGCCCGCGGTCGACAGCAGGGTGAAATAGAACACCACGCGCCATTCGGGTTCGCCGAGCCGGCCCAGTTGCTTGACGTTGACGTAGGCCACCGCCGCCAGCATTCCCGACACCAACCCGGCCAGCGCAGGCAGCCAGGCCTGGCCCTGCACCTGCGGGCGCAGCAACAGCACGATGCCGACAAAGCCCAGCAGCACTGCGCCGACAACGCCCCGCCCGTGGCGTTCGCGCAGCCACCAGGCAGACAACGCAGCGAGGAAGAGCGGGGCCGTGTAATTGAGCGTGACCGCCGTGGCGAGCGGCAAGCGCGCCAGCGCAAAGAAAAACAGCACCAGCGCGGCGAAGCCGGCCAATCCCCGCCAGAAATGGGCCTTGAAATGAGGTGTGGCAAGCGGCGCCAGCACGTGGCGATGGCTGATGCCGATCACCGCCCAGATCGCGACCAGCCCGAATGCCGACCGATAGAACACCAGCTCGGTCGGGGAAAAGGTGGCGGACGCATGCTTCACCAGCACGCTCATCAGCGCGAACAGCGCCGCCGCCACCAGCATCCAGCTCGACTTCATTGCAGGCGGGCGAAAAAAACGGGCGGTACACGCCGCCCGTTCGGGATGTTCAATACGCTCATTTGAGATGCGGCTCGATCTCGCGCCGCAGGAAGGCATGGAAATGCATCATGCCGTCTTCCAGCGGCGACTGGTACGGCCCGGTCTCGGAGATCCCCTGCTTGTAGAGCGCGCGGCGGCCTTCGTGCATGCGCAGGCAGATGTCCTCGTCCTCCACCGCGGTCTCGTTGTAGGCGGCCTGCTCCGCCTCGATGAAGGCGCGCTCGAACAGCGCGATGTCCTCGGGGTAATAGAATTCGACAACGTTGGTGCACGACTCCACCCCGGTCGGCACGATGGACGACACCACCAGCACGTGCGGATACCACTCGACCATCAGGCCCGGATAATAGGTCAGCCAGATCGCGCCGTGCTTCGGTGCCTGGCCGCGGTCATAGGCCAGCACCTGCTCGTGCCATTTCCCGTACACCGGCGAGCCGGGCTTGGCCAGTCCGCGGTTCACGCCGACGGTCTGCACCGACCACCAGTCCCCGTATTCCCACCTGAGATCGTCGCAGGTGACGAAGTGTCCCAGACCGGGATGGTAGGGCGCGACGTGGTAGTCCTCCAGGTACACCTCGATGAAGGTCTTCCAGTTGCAGGCGTAATGCGTCACCTCGACGCGGTCGAGCATGAAGCCGGAAAAATCCAGTTCGCGCGCCGCCTGCATGCCGGCCAGATCGGCGTGCACGTCGCGTTCGCCGGCGAACAGCAGGCCCTGCCAGTTCTGCAGGCCGGTGCGGTTGAGGTTGAGGCAGGGATTGCCGGGAAACTCCGGCGCGCCCATCAGCTGGCCCTGGCTGTCATAGGTCCAGCGATGGATCGGGCAGACGATGTTGTTCGACGGCAGCTTGCCGCGCCCTTTCAGCATGATCGCCTGGCGGTGGCGGCAGACATTCGACAGCAGTTCGATGCCTGATCCACCGTTGACCAGCATTTTCGCACCGTCGAACATTTCCAGCGCGTGATAGTCGCCCGGCTCGGGCACCATCAACTGATGACCCGCATAGCCGGGACCACGCTTGAACAAATGCGTCAATTCCAGTTCGTAGATGACTGGATCGAAATACCAGGAAACTGGCAGCTGCGGCGAAGTTAGCGACACGGCGCTGGATTCGGCGAGATCGCTCATGGCGTACCCTACTCAAAACCAAGCCCCCTCCAGCAAGGGTACTGGAGCGGCAAGTAAATGACCCACCGGATTTAGAGCGTGGTTGTTGACGCTTTAGCGTCGTTAGAGCATGGCTGTTGGCGCTTTAGCGCCTTTACAACCATGGCCTACCCCTTGCGGGTACAACCACGGCCTACCCCGCCCCATGTGGGGTGCGGGTACGGATGACCCCCGCCCGAGATAAGGCATCACAACGCGGGGAAAGCGCAAAATTCTAGCATAGCCCCATGCCCGGGGAGGCGCCGCAACGCTGAATTTGTTAAAGTAGCGTCCTTTCTCCGCCGGGTTCGATATTCATGGCCAAATCCCGCGCCGCCACGCCCCCCAAAGATTACGAGTCCGCACTGGCCGAACTGGAAGCCATCGTGGCCGACATGGAATCCGGCCAGTTGCCCCTGGAAGCTTCACTCGCCGCCTACAAGCGCGGCGCCGAACTGCTGCAATACTGCCGCCAGCAGCTCGCCGATGCCGAGCAGCAGGTGAAGATTCTGGAAGATGGTGCATTGCAGCCCTTCAAGACCGAACGTTCCGATGACTGATTTCGCCGCCTGGACCCAGGCATGCCAGACACGCATGGAAAGTGTGCTGGCCGAGTGGATCCCCCCTTCCCGCATAGCCCCGCAGCGCCTGCACGAAGCCATGCGCTACGCGGTACTGGGCGGCGGCAAGCGCGTGCGTCCGCTGCTGGCATTTGCCGCCGGCGAGGTCACCGGCGCCGACCCCGATCGCGTGCAGCACGCCGCCGCCGCGGTCGAACTGATCCACACCTATTCGCTGGTGCACGACGACATGCCGGCGATGGACGACGACGCGCTGCGGCGCGGCAAGCCCACGGTGCACGTGGAGTTCGACGAGGCGACCGCCTTGCTGGTAGGTGATGCCCTGCAAAGCCTGGCGTTCGACATTCTCGCGTCGCAGCCGCTGGCCGACGATGCGGCCGCGCAGCTGAAGATGGTGCAGCTGCTGGCGCAGGCGGCCGGCTCGCGCGGCATGGCCGGCGGCCAGGCGATCGATCTGGCCAGCGTGGGCAAGCCGCTCGATCTGACCGAGCTCGAGTTCATGCACATCCACAAGACCGGTGCGCTGATCCGCGCGTCGGTGCTGCTCGGTGCGCAGTGCGGCAACCTGACCGACACCACCGCCGCCGCGCTTGACCATTACGCCAAGTGCATCGGTCTGGCCTTCCAGGTGGTCGACGATGTGCTCGATGCCGAGGCATCCACCGCCACGCTGGGCAAGACCGCAGGCAAAGACGCAGCCAACAACAAGCCCACTTATGTCAGCCTGCTCGGTGTGACACGTGCGCGCGAACTGGCGCTGGAGCTGCGTGCCGACGCCCACGCCGCGCT
>DATCTE010000059.1:0-2479 GCA_036568085.1 Thiobacillus sp. | reverse complement strand
GGATTGTTTGCAGCTACAGGTTTGGCTGGCTCGGCTTCGGCCTGCTCGGCTGCCACGGCAACGCCGAAAGTCAGCAACAGCGCTGCCGCGGTGCAAGCTAGGCTGGGTAGTCTTGTCATCCTGTCTCCTCTTTCATTTATGTACGACTTGTCCCGCGTTTGGGCGCCGGTTCTTTTGGCAATGGGCTGGTAAGCACCTTGTGTGCCAGTGTGCTACCACCTTGATTTGAAGAACAATTGTTTTTTTGCGCCAGCAAGGAGCTGACAACATGGTCAGGCGTGCTGTCAGGTTGTCATGACAGGAAGCCCGCGAAGAGCGGGCTGAATTCGACTGCATACCCGCGCGACGCGGCTGTGCGTCGTGCGTGTATGGAATCGGTTTCGGTCGGCGATGGGTACGGGATGATCCAGAACGCGGATCTGTCCTCATCCCCGAACGTTTCATTGCGGCTCGTTTTTTCAGCCGACCGTGTGATGCATTGCAAACATCCCCTTATTCGCGCATAGAAAACTTCGATTGAAATTGCGCGCTTCCACGTGGCGGCAAGGCGGGCCTTCGGAGTACCATTTCGGGGATTCAATTCGGGCTGAAAACCCGGCTGCCCGGGCGGTCTTTCGGGCGGATTCGAATAATTTGCATCCATCGGATGGAGGAACAACAATGACGGAGCATGTTGCGACCAACGAGACGATTCTCGTGGTGGGCGGCGGGATTTCCGGCATGACTGCCGCGCTCGAAGCGGCCGAAACCGGCAAGAACGTCGTTCTGGTTGAGAAAAATCCCGCACTGGGCGGACGCACCTCCCAGCTGTATCGCTACTTTCCCAAGCTGTGCCACCCCACCTGCGGTCTGGAAATCAACCTGCGCCGCCTCAAGGGCAATCCGCGCGTGCGGGTGCTGACGCTGGCCGAAGTGACCGGCATCGAGGGCAGCACCGGCAATTACACCGTCTCCGTCAAGGTCAAGCCGCGCTACGTGAACGAGAACTGCACTGCCTGCGGCGACTGCGGGCGCGCGGTCGACACGATGGTGGACGACCCGTTCAACTACAACCTCGGCCAGCACAAGGCGGCCTACCTGCCGAACGCGATGGCCTATCCGCAGCGCTACGTGCTCGACCCGGCGATCATCGGCAGCGCCGACGCCGACAAGGCCAAGGCCGCCTGCAAGTACGGCGCGATCGACCTCGACATGAAGGAGGAGGCGATCCAGGTGAAAGCGGGTGCCGTGGTATGGGCGACCGGCTGGCAGCCCTACGACGCGAAGAAGATTCAGCCCTACGGCTATGGCCGCTTCAAGAACGTCATCACCAGCGTGGAGTTCGAGCGCCTGGCCGACATCCACGGCCCCACCGGCGGCAAGATCCTGCGCCCCAGTGACGGCAAGGAAGCGAAGAACATCGCCTTCATACAGTGCGCCGGTTCGCGCGACGAGAACCATCTGCGCCACTGTTCGCGCATCTGTTGCATGGCCTCGCTGAAGCAGACGCACTACGTGCGCGAAAAGTATCCGGAAGACGGCAAGTCGACCATCTATTACATCGACATCCGCGCCATCGACCGCTTCGAGGATTTCTACCAGAAGGTGCAGGCCGATCCCTCGGTGACCTTCATCAAGTCCAAGGTCGCGAAGATCACTGAAGACGAGCACGGCAACGCGGTGTGCCATGGCGTCAATACCGAAGGCTACAAGCGCTACATGACGCCGCACGACCTGGTGGTGCTGGCGGTCGGCATGGAGCCCTCGGTCAAGGGCATCAACATTCCCGGCCACATCGTCGCCGATTCGAGCGGCTTCATCGAAGCCGACCCGGCCAACGGTGCCGTGTTCGGCGCCGGCTGCGCGTCGAATGCGCTGGACGTGAACCGTGCCGTGCAATCGGCCACCGCGGCGGCATTGCGCGCCATCCAGGTGGTCAACAAAGTAGCAAAGGCGGAGGCTTAAACAATGGCTGACATCAAAGTCGCAGCGTATATCTGCAAGGGCTGCGGACTCGGCGAGCGTCTCGATGCGGACGCGCTGGTCAAGATCGCACAGAAGGACGGCAAGGTGCCGCTGGCGAAGTCGCACGATTTCCTGTGCAACGCCGACGGCGTGGCGATGATCAAGAACGACATCGCGAACGAAGGCGTCACCCACATCATGATCGGCGCCTGTTCGCGCCGCGCCAAGACCGAAGCGTTTTATTTCCCCGAAAACGCGGTGGCGCGCGCCAACCTGCGCGAAGGCGTGATCTGGATTCGCCCCGATACCGAGGAAGCGCGCGAAACCACCCAGGAGATGGCGGAAGACTACATCCGCATGGGCTGTGCCGAAGTGAAGGCGATGACCTCGCCCGGGGGCAATCCCAATACCGGTGGCAGCAAGACGCTGCTGGTGGTCGGCGGCGGCGTGACCGGCATGACCACCGCGATCGAGGCATCGAAGACCGGCTACCCGGTGGTGCTGGTCGAAAAAACCGGCGCGCTCGGCGGTTGGG
>DATCTE010000058.1:0-3311 GCA_036568085.1 Thiobacillus sp. | reverse complement strand
GGTACGAGTATCGGGGACGGACATCGCCCCGCTTGCGCTGGCGATTCTCGACCGCGTACCTGCGCCGCGTCACGCCACGTTCGGGCGTTTTCTCGATGGCGATGGCCAGCCGATCGACGAGGGCATCGCGCTTCATTTCGCCGCACCGCACTCGTTTACCGGTGAAAACGTGCTGGAACTGCAGGGCCACGGCGGCCCGGTGGTGCTCAACCTGATCCTGCAGCGTTGCCTCGAACTCGGTGCGCGCCTGGCCGAGCCGGGCGAGTTTTCCCGCCGCGCGTTTCTGAACGGCAAGCTCGATCTGGCCCAGGCCGAGGCGGTGGCCGATCTGATCGACGCCGCGTCCACCGAGGCCGCGCGCTCGGCGGTGCGTTCGCTGGCGGGCGCCTTCTCGGTGCGGATCGCCGAACTGGTCGAGGCGCTGACGCGCCTGCGCATGCTGGTCGAGGCCACGCTCGACTTCCCCGAAGAAGAAATCGATTTTCTCAAGCAGGCCGATGCCTTCGGCCGCCTCGACCAGATCGACGCCAGCCTCGCCGCGGTGCGGTCGCAGGCGAAGCAGGGCGCCCTGTTGCGCGAAGGCCTGACGGTGGTGCTGATCGGCCAGCCGAATGTCGGCAAGTCGAGTCTCTTGAACCGGCTGGCCGGATACGAGGCGGCGATCGTTAACGAGATGGCCGGCACCACGCGCGATACCGTGCGGGAGGCAATCCAGATCCAGGGCGTGCCGCTGCACATCGTCGATACCGCGGGCCTGCGGGAGACCGACGACGCGGTGGAACAGCTCGGCATCGCCCGCACCTGGGCGGCGGTGGACAAGGCCGATGTGGCGCTGCTGCTGGTTGACGCCGCCCACGGCCTGGGCGAGCGTGAAGCGGCGATCCTGGCGCGTCTGCCCAGGGTGGCACGGCTGACCCTGCACAACAAGATCGATGTCACCGGCGAGGTGCCGCGCGTGACCGGCGACGAGATCTGGCTGTCCGCCAAAACCGGTGCCGGGGTGGAGTTGTTGCGCGACAAGCTGCTGGAGGCGGCGGGCTGGCAGGCCGCGGGCGAAGGCACGTTCATGGCGCGCGCGCGCCATCTGGATGCGTTGGGCCGTGCCGCCACGCATTTGGCAGAGGCGCGCCAGGCGACCGCGCAGCTTGAACTGTTTGCAGAAGAACTGCGGCTGGCGCAGGCCGCCCTGTCCGAAATCACCGGCGAATTCAGCGCCGACGATCTGCTGGGCGAAATCTTCAGCAAGTTCTGCATCGGAAAATGAATGTGCTTCCGGCATCGTCCGAGCCATTCCACAAGTAAGCGTTCAAGCCCGTGTAAATGCTGGTTTTTATTCTCTAATCCCCTTGGGGAACTAGGCGCGTGTTTACGCTATCCATACACCTTTGCCGTTTATGCACTCACTCTGGAATGGCCATGATTTCGCTCAAACCCTCTCTGCGCGCAGCACCGTTATTGATCGGCGCCTGCCTGATGCTGGCCGGATGTGGTCCCAAGGCCGATACGCACCCCGGCCAGCCGGTGACCAAGCGCCGCGCACTGTTGCAGGAAACCCTGCGCACGTTTGAGCCGATGGGGCTCATGGAGCGCGGTAAAAACCCTTATGTTGCGGCTGACTTCCAGGCGCTCGCCGACAAGCTTCAAACCCTGAGCACGCAGCCGTGGGGCTATTTCCCGCCGGGCAGCACCTATGCGCCGAGCCGTGCCAAACCAGCGGTGTGGCAGCAATCAGCCCAATTCAAGCAGGCGCAGGACACGTACATCAAGGCGGTCTCCAGCCTTGCCGTTGCGGCTAAAACGGGCAACCTGGACTTGATCCGGCCGGCCTACATGCACGTGAGCGACAGTTGTGCCGCCTGCCACAAAACGTTTCGTGGACCGTCGGTGTTATGACGCCGGCTTCTGCGCCGGTCAGGGTGTGGGATGTGCCGGTGCGGCTGTTTCACTGGCTGCTGCTGGCGTTGATCGGGTTCTCCTGGTGGAGCGGTGAGCAGGGTAACGAATGGATGGAATACCATGGCTGGTCTGGCTACGCCATCCTCACCCTCGTGCTGTTCCGCATTGTCTGGGGGTTTGTGGGCAGCGACACGGCGCGTTTTGCGCATTTCGTGCGGGGCCCGCGAGTCAGCTATGCGTATTTTCGCAGCGTGTTGCAGCGCCGGCCCAAGGCCTATCTGGGGCACAACCCGCTGGGCGGATGGATGATCCTGAGCCTGATGCTGGTGTTGCTGGTACAGGCCATTACCGGCCTGTTTGGCAACGATGACGACGATTATGAAGCGCCGCTCTCGCATTGGCTCAGCCACGACACCAGCAGCCTCATCACCACCCTGCATGCCTACAATTTCGACCTGCTGCTGGGCTTGATCGGCCTGCACGTTGCGGCGGTATTGACCCATCAGCTGCTGCGCCGCGACGACATGATCAAGGCGATGTTCACCGGTGTGAAAACGAGCATGACGGGCGCAACAGCCGGGCGCATGGTGTCGACCTGGCGCGCACTTGTGCTGCTGGGGTTCATGGCGGCACTCGTTTATGCCTTGCTTTGGATGGGCGGCGGCGCATCGGATTTATAAATCAGTCAGAACGCTCCACCCCATTTCATGGGGCAGATGCGGAAACTGAACCCATGATCCCTTTCGGCATTTCAACATCCAGACACCCGCGCGGTTTCTCCCCGCGCTAGTCCGCTTCCGCATCGATAGGCACGGTCAGCGCTTTTGCCCGGGCGCGCCAGCGCTTATGCTTGCAATGGTTCACTTTCTTCAGGATGGCCAGTCATGCTGACGTGGCGCGGCATTGCCGACGAACTCAAGCTTCATCGCGTGCGCCTGCTGCAGGCCAACGTCGTTGCCTTGCTGGCGGTGGCGGCCGCAGTTCCGGTGCCGCTGCTGCTGCCGCTGATGGTGGACGAGGTGCTGTTGCATCACCCGGGCGCCTTCGTGGAACGGATCGGTGCGGTGTTCCCGCCCGCCTGGCACGGGCCGGTGCTGTTCATCGGCGTCGCGCTGCTGCTGACGGTCGCGCTCAGGCTGACGGCGATCCTGCTCAATGTATGGCAGGGACGAACGTTTTCGCTGCTGGCCAAGGACGTGGTGTACCGCATCCGGGTGCGCATGCTTGCCCGGCTGTCGCGCATCGCACTGTCGGAATTCGAGACGGTGGGCGCAGGCCGCGTCACCTCGCATTTCGTGACCGACCTCAACGCGATCGACAGCTTCCTCGGTTCCTCGATTTCGGGTTTGGTGGTGTCGGTGCTGACCCTGGTGGGTGTGGCGGCGGTGCTGTTCTGGATGCACTGGCAGCTGGCG
>DATCTE010000057.1:0-6454 GCA_036568085.1 Thiobacillus sp. | reverse complement strand
GACCTGAAATTCCACGATATTCCCAACACCGTGGCGGCGGCGTGCCGTGCGGCGGCGGGGCTGGGCGTGTGGATGATGAACGTGCATGCGTCGGGCGGCCGCCGCATGATGACGGCGGCTCGGGAGGCTTTGGCCGAATTGCCCGGGCCGCCGCTGCTGATCGCGGTGACGGTGCTGACCAGCATGAGCGCCGAGGATCTGGCCGAGGTCGGCGTGACCGATGCGCCGGCCGACCAGGTGCTGCGTCTGGCGCGGCTGACGCAGGCCTGCCAGCTCGATGGCGTGGTCTGCTCGGCGCAGGAGGCGTCCATGCTGCGCGCCGATCTGGGCGCCGACTTCCGCCTGGTGACGCCGGGCATCCGGCCGGCCGGTGCGGACGTCGGCGACCAGCGCCGCGTGATGACGCCGGCGGAAGCCTTGCGTGCGGGTGCCACCGACCTGGTGATCGGGCGCCCGATCACCGCCGCATCCGATCCGCTGGCTGCACTCAAACAGATACAGTCCGACATACAGAATTCTTAGGGAGAAGATGCTTTGAAAATCACGGTAATTGGAACGGGCTATGTGGGCCTGGTGACCGGGACCTGTCTGGCCGAAGTCGGCAACGAGGTGCTCTGCCTCGACGTCGATCCCAACAAGATCGAGATCCTGAAATCCGGCGGCATTCCGATCTACGAGCCGGGGCTGGAGGACATGGTGAAGCGCAATGTCGCCGCCGGCCGGCTGTCCTTCACCACCGACATCGAGGAATCGGTGGCCTTTGGCCAGATCCAGTTCATCGCCGTCGGCACCCCGCCGGACGAGGATGGTTCGGCCGACCTGCAATATGTGGTGGCCGCGGCGCGCAACATCGGCCGCCACATGGCCGACTACAAGCTGGTGGTCGACAAGTCCACCGTGCCGGTCGGTACCGCAGACAAGGTGAAAGCCGCCCTGCAGGAGGAACTGGCGAAGCGCGGCGCCAGCATCGCGTTCAACGTGGCGTCGAACCCGGAGTTCCTGAAAGAAGGCGCAGCGGTGGACGATTTCATGAAGCCCGACCGCATCGTCATCGGCACCGACAGCGAGCGCGCCACGGCGCTGCTGCGCCAGCTCTACGCACCGTTCCAGCGCAACCATGACCGCCTGACCGTGATGGACGTGAAGAGCGCCGAGCTCACCAAGTACGCCGCCAACGCCATGCTGGCGACGCGTATTTCCTTCATGAACGAACTCGCCGTACTGGCGGAGAAGCTCGGCGCCGACATCGAGCAGGTGCGCCATGGCATCGGCTCCGATCCGCGCATCGGCTACCACTTCCTGTACGCCGGCTGCGGCTATGGCGGCTCGTGCTTCCCCAAGGACGTGCAGGCCTTGCGCCGCACCGGCCAGGAAAACGGCGTCCCCTTGCGCGTGCTCGATGCGGTGGAAGAGGCCAACGACGCGCAGAAGCATATCCTGGTCAACAAGCTGACCGCGCGCTTCGGCAAGGACCTGAAGGGCAAGCGCTTTGCCATGTGGGGCCTGGCATTCAAGCCAAATACCGACGACATGCGCGAGGCGCCCAGCCGCACCATGCTCGAAGCCCTGTGGGCGATGGGTGCGAGCGTGTCGGCCTACGATCCGGCGGCGATGGAGGAAACGCGCCGCATCTACGGCGAGCGCGCCGACCTGCTCCTGGTCGACAGCCCGATGGACGCGCTGAAAGGCGCCGACGCGCTACTGATCGTCACCGAATGGAAGGTCTTCCGCAGCCCCAATTTCGACACCATGAAGTCGCTGCTGAAAACGCCGCTGGTTTTCGATGGCCGCAATCTCTACGAGCCGCAGGCGATGCGCGAGATGGGCTTCGATTACCTGCCGATCGGACGCCAGTGATGGGGATGCCCATTAATCTACTGCGCGGTCATGATCCGGGCGCGTCCGGTGCTCGGAATCCTCATGTACTTCTATGTACATTCCGGTTCCTGCGCTCCGGGCGCACCCGGCTGATGATCTGCTCGCTACGATTTCTAGGGATACCCCATGCCCTTGCGTGACGCCATCCGTCGTGCCCGCGTCCTGGTGGTGGGCGACGTGATGCTCGACCGCTACTGGTTCGGCGACGTCTCGCGCATTTCGCCCGAGGCGCCGGTGCCGGTGGTGCACGTCACGCGCAACGAGGACCGCATCGGCGGCGCCGGCAACGTGGCGCGCAACGCGGCGGCGCTCGGTGCGCAGGTCACGCTGCTGTCGGTGGCGGGGCGCGACGAGGCCGGGCAGGCCCTGCGCGCGCTGCTCGATGCCGAGTCGTTCACCGTGCACCTGCACGAGGATCCGGCATTTTCCACCATCACCAAGCTGCGCATCATCGGCCGCCAGCAGCAACTGCTGCGCGTCGACTTCGAGACCCAGCCCGGCCACGAGGTGCTGGCCGCCAAGCTGGAAGCCTATGCGCAACTGCTGGCCGACTGCGACGTGGTGATCCTGTCGGACTACGGCAAGGGCGGGCTGACCCACGTCACGCGCATGATCGAACTGGCGCGCGCGGCCAACAAGCCCATCCTGGTCGACCCCAAGGGCGACGACTGGGCGCGCTACACCGGCGCCACGCTGATCACCCCCAACCGCAGCGAATTCCGCGAAGTCGCCGGCAGCTGGAAATCGGAGGCCGAGCTGGCCGACAAGGCCGCCGCCGTGCGCGCGAGCTTTCAGCTGGATGCCTTGCTGGTGACGCGCAGCGAGGAAGGCATGAGCCTGTTCGATGCGGCGGGCGCACACCACGAAGCCACGCGTGCGCAGGAAGTGTTCGACGTGTCCGGCGCTGGCGACACCGTCATCGCAGCCTATGCCGTGGCGCTGGCTGCCGGCGCGAGCGGCGTCGAGGCTGTGCGCCTGGCCAACCGGGCGGCGGGCATCGTGGTCGGCAAGTTCGGCACGGCAGTCGCCAGCGCGGATGAGGTTTTTTCAGCGGATTTCATTGGGGAACGGGCATGAGCCAGTACACCGTCGTCACCGGCGCTGCCGGCTTCATCGGCGCCAACATCGTCAAGGCGCTCAACGCGCGCGGCGAGACCAACATCATCGCGGTCGACAACCTGACCAAGGCCGACAAGTTCAGGAACCTGACCGACTGCGAAATCGCCGACTATTTCGACAAGGCCGAATTCCTTGACCTGGTCGAGGAGGGCGTGCTCGACGGCGCCGTGGCAGCCATATTCCACGAAGGCGCGTGCTCCGACACCATGGAGACTGACGGCCGCTACATGATGGAGAACAACTACCGCTATTCCAGCGCACTGCTCAAGTTCTGCCAGGACGAAGGCGCGCAGTTCCTCTACGCCTCGTCGGCGAGCGTGTACGGTGCCGGGCGGGTGTTTTCCGAGTCGCGCGAGTTCGAGTCGCCGCTCAACGTCTACGGCTACTCCAAGTTCCTGTTCGACCAGAGCGTGCGCCGCCTGTGGAGCGAGCGCACCGCGCAGATCGCTGGCTTCCGCTATTTCAACGTCTACGGCCCGCGCGAGCAGCACAAGGGGCGCATGGCCTCGGTGGCCTTCCACTTCTTCAACCAGTACCGCGCCGAAGGCCGGGTGAAGCTGTTCGAAGGCTGCGACGGCTACCCCAACGGCGAGCAGCGGCGCGATTTCGTCTCGATCGAGGACGTGGTGCGGGTCAATCTGTGGTTTCTCGACCACCCCGATGTGTCCGGCATCTTCAACGTCGGCACCGGGCGCTGCCAGAGCTTCAACGACGTCGCGGTGGCGGCGGTCAACGCGTGCCGTGCGGCGGAAGGCCAGCCGGCGCTGACGCTGGAGCAGATGCAGGCCCAGGGCCTCGTCAGCTACATCGCGTTCCCCGAAGCGCTCAAGGGCAAGTACCAGAGCTATACCGAGGCGGATATCTCAGCGCTGCGCAGCGCGGGGTATGATGCGCCCTTCTATAGCGTGGAAGAAGGCACCGCGCGCTACATTGAGCATTTGCTGAAAACATGAGCACTTACAAGACGATCGAGGATACGGTTGGCAATACGCCGCTGGTGCGCCTGAAGCGCATGCCCGGCACGACCAGCAACACCATTCTCGTCAAGCTCGAGGGCAACAACCCGGCCGGCTCGGTGAAGGACCGCCCGGCACTGTCGATGATCGACGCGGCGCAGGCGCGCGGCGAGATCAAGCCCGGCGACACGCTGATCGAGGCGACCAGCGGCAACACCGGCATCGCGCTGGCGATGGCAGCGGCCATGCGCGGCTACAAGATGATCCTTGTCATGCCCGAGCACCTGTCGATCGAGCGGCGCCAGACCATGCGCGCCTTCGGCGCCGAATTGCAGCTGGTCAGCAAGGCCTCCGGCATGGAGGGCGCGCGCGACCTGGCCAAGCAGATGGAGGCCCAAGGCAAGGGCAAGGTCCTCGATCAGTTCTCCAACCCCGACAACCCCGCAGCCCACTACCGCACCACCGGCCCGGAAATCTGGCGCGACACGCAGGGCAAGATCACCCACTTCGTCTCCAGCATGGGCACCACCGGCACCATCATGGGCTGCTCGCGCTACCTCAAGGAACAGAACCCCGCGATCCAGATCGTCGGCGTGCAGCCCACCGAGGGCTCGCAGATTCCCGGCATCCGCAAATGGCCGGATGAATACGTGCCGAAAATCTGCGATTACGAGCGCGTCGACCACATGATCTATGTGAGTCAATTGAACGCAGAGGAGACCACCCGCCGGCTCGCGCGCGAGGAAGGCATCTTCGCCGGTATCTCGTCCGGCGGTGCGTTGTGGGCGGCGCTGCAGCTGTCGAAGGAAGTCGAGAACGCCGTCATCGTCTCCATCGTCTGCGACCGCGGCGACCGCTATCTGTCGACGGGCGTTTTCCCGGCCTGAATTGACGAGGGTCCGATGTGGTGATACTTTGGTGTTACCACCCTGACTGGAGATCGTCATGGCCGCGACCACCACACTTAAACTGCCCGAACCGCTCAAGGCGCGGATTGCTCCGCTGGCCGAGGCGGCGGGTAAATCCCCCCATGCCTGGATGATCGAAGCGCTGGAAGAGCGTGTCGCGCAATCCGAAGCCTATGCCGCGTTCATGACCGAGGCCCTGGAAGCCGACCGCGAAATGACCGACACGGGACTCGGTTATGCAGCGGACGATGTGCATCAATACCTGTTGGAAAAACTCGAAGGCAAACCCGTCAAGCGCCCCAAGTTGATCAAGATCTGATCGATGACGGCGGTTGTCTATACCTCGCAAGCGCTCGACGATCTTGATAGGCTGGAAGATTTTCTGCTTGAAACGGATGTTCCAGCCGCCAGAAAAACCATCCCACTTATTGTCTCTGCGGTAGAAACCCTGCGATTGCATCCAAACATAGGCAGGCGTCGAGGTGTTCAGGTTCGCGAGCTGGTCATCTCGCGTGGAAAAACAGGTTACATCGCGCTGTATCGCTATGACGAAATCCGTGATGTCGCACGTGTGCTGGCGATTCGCCATCAGCGCGAAGTCAGTCTGTGAACGAAACACCAACGAAGAAACGCGACACTAGATGGCCAAAACCAAGACGATCTACACCTGTACCGAATGCGGCGGCTCGCTGCCGAAATGGCAGGGCCAGTGCCCGCACTGCAACGCCTGGAACACCCTGGTCGAAACCATCGCCGAGTCGGCCAAGCCGCGCTTCGCCGCGCTGGCGGCGACCAGCACGGTGCAGTTCCTGCATAACGTTGAAGCCTCGGAAGAAAGCCGTATCGCCACCGACATCGGCGAGCTCGACCGCGTGCTCGGCGGCGGCCTGGTGCCGGGCGGGGTCGTGCTGATCGGCGGCGACCCCGGCATCGGCAAGTCGACGCTGCTGCTGCAGGCCCTGGCCGGCCTGTCCGGCAACCTGAAGACCCTCTATGTCAGCGGCGAGGAATCGGCGCGCCAGGTTGCGCTGCGTGCGCGGCGGCTCTCGCTGCCCGAGACCAACCTGCCGGTGCTGCCGGAAATCCGGCTGGAAGCCATCCTGGCACAGCTGGCCGACATGAAGCCCGACGTCGCGGTGATCGATTCGATCCAGACCGTGTATTCCGAAGCGCTGACCTCGGCCCCCGGCTCGGTGGCGCAGGTGCGCGAATGCGCCGCGCAGCTCACACGCCACGCCAAGCAGACCGGCACCGCAATCATTCTCGTCGGCCACGTCACCAAGGAAGGCGCCATCGCCGGCCCGCGCGTGCTCGAACACATCGTCGACACGGTGCTGTATTTCGAGGGCGACACCGGTTCGAGTTTCCGGCTGGTGCGCGCGTTCAAGAATCGCTTCGGTGCGGTCAACGAGATCGGCGTGTTCGCGATGACCGAGAAGGGCCTGAAGGGCGTGTCCAATCCCTCGGCCATTTTCCTGTCGCGCCACGGCGAGCCGGTGCCCGGTTCCTGCGTGCTGGTGACGCTGGAAGGCACGCGCCCGCTGCTGGTGGAGATCCAGGCGCTGGTCGACAGTGGCGGGCCCAGCCCGCGCC
>DATCTE010000056.1:0-2064 GCA_036568085.1 Thiobacillus sp. | reverse complement strand
GTGCCTGATCGGCCTGCGCAACTTGCCGTTTTCGCGCTGCGCGCTTCGTTCACTTCCATCAAGGCGTGCCTGTGGCGGCGCTCGCCGCGCGGCGTTGGCCCGTCGATCATCTGGCCGTAAGCCGGTCATCCGTCTTTCCCTCTCCTTCATCGCTGATCCCGCGACCGTAGCCAGCGGTGCCTGTCCGTCAAGGCGCGCAGGGCCGTGTCCTCGCTGCGCTGCGGGCCGCACCAACCCTGCGCTTTCTTCCTTGACCGCCAGACCCTCGCCGGCCCGGTTGTTCGCGGGCGATGAACTCAGGAAAGACGGCGGCAACGGCGACCAGCCCAGGTCACTGCGCCGAACAAACCAAAGTCCACACCGGGCTCCGAATCTTGGAATCCGGTCAGCTTTGGAAACCATAGGAGGCCGCGCATGCAGACACCAACACCGTGAATCACCCAGCAAGTTTTCTTCTTCCATTTTTTCAATTTCCCGCGAGGGATAGGAGCGATCACCATGAACACCCTTACCCATCAAGAAACCCAGGCCATGCACGCAGTCACCACCGCTGCCGTTACGGCATACGAGCTGCTGTTGATTCCACTGTCGCAGTTGCGTCCTTCCAGCCGCAACGTGCGCAATAGCGGCGGCGCGTCGATTCCAGAACTAGCGTCGAGCATCGCCCGCGTCGGCCTGCTGCAAAACCTCACCGTCACCGCATCGAGCGACGGCGAACATTACGAAGTCGTCGCTGGCAAGCGGCGGCTGGCCGCGTTGAAGCTGCTGGCGAAGCGACGCAAGCTCGACAGGGCGCACGACGTGCCTTGCCTGCTGGTGCCGGATACTTCGGCACGCACCGTGAGCCTGACCGAGAACGTACAGCGCGAGGCCATGCACCCCGCCGAGCAGTTCGAGGCCTTCGCCGCCTTGGTGGCCGAAGGCCGGCCAGTCGAAGACATCGCCGCCGACTTCGGCGTGACGCCCTTGGTGGTGCGGCGGCGCTTGAAGCTGGCAAACGTCTCGCCGCGCCTGCTGGCCGACTATCGCGCCGATGCGGTCACGCTCGATCAGTTGATGGCGCTGGCGATCACTGACGACCACACCGCGCAAGAGGCCGCGTTCTATGAGTCACCACAATGGCAGCGCAGCCCGCAGGCCTTGCGCGAGCACCTGACCGAACGCGAGATCGACGCCACACGCGACGCACTGGCACGCTTCGTCGGTATCGAGGCTTACGAGGCCGCAGGCGGCGGTTTGCGGCGCGACCTATTCTCTAACGATACGCGGGGAGTGTTCCTGACCGATGCGTCTTTGCTGGACAGCCTTGCGCGAGACAAGCTCGCCACCACTGCGGACAGCGTCCGGGCAGAAGGCTGGGCATGGGTTGAAGCTGTGCCGCGCATCACGTCGGCGGAACTGCACGGGTTCCGGCATGCTCGCCGTGACCGGCGCACGCCCAACAAGTCCGAAGCCAAGCGCATCGCCAAGCTGCAAGCGCGGCAGCAGGCCATTGAGGATAGGCTGAACGCCGACGATACCGAGGACATCGCTGAAGAAGAAGCATCGAGACTCTACGAGGAAAGCGACAAGCTCGGTGCGGAACTCGACACCATCGAGCAATCGCTGCTGGTGTTCGCGCCCGAAATGCTGGCGATGGCTGGGGCTATCGTGACCGTCAATCACGCGGGTGAGGTCGTCATCCATCGTGGACTGCTGCGCGAGCCTGAAGCCAAGGTATTGCGGGCGCAGGAACGGCAAGGCATGCAGGCTGGCGGCGAAGGTGAGTCACAGATGCCGACTGCGCCCGGCATTTCCGAGAAGCTGACACGGCGCTTGAGCGCGCACCGCACGGCGGCGCTGCAAGCAGAAGTTGCCCGCCATCCGCAGGTGGCGCTGGTGGCAGTGGTGCATCGCCTCGCGCTGCGCGTGGTGGTCGATAGCTACGGCTCGGGTGATTCGCCGATCAACATCAGCGCTTCGCCACAGGATGGACTCGATGCGTTTGCGCCGGACGTGGCGCAGTCGCCCGCCCTGATCGGGTTGCGGGAAGTGCGGCTGGCGTGGGCGGCACGGCTACCCAGT
>DATCTE010000055.1:0-4238 GCA_036568085.1 Thiobacillus sp. | reverse complement strand
GGTTCTCGACGAGGCGCGCCAGCGCCAGCGCAACAACGAGCGCCACCACGATCACCACCGCCGCCTGGAACAGCAGCCACAACGAGAAGCGGTGATCGCCCGACTGGAACGAGAGCGCTTCCATTGCCGTATGGATGCGCGGCAGCAGGCCCGTGATGTGCAGCGCAAACGCGCCCCAGATCAGCCAGGCGGCTGTGCGCTCCCACAATTTGAGCGATTCGCGCGGCTTGAGCGCGTAGCGCAACGCATACACCACCAGCCGCACACCTGCCAGGGCCAGCAGGAGCGGCACGGCCAGATCCAAAAGATGCGTACTAATCAACCAGACATGGGCGAGGTCACGCCCGAACAGCAGCGCCAGCAGCATAATGAGTGGAAACCCCACCCTGCGTACGCCGGCGTGCCACACGGTATCCGTCTTCTTGAGCATGGGCTTGAGCAGGTGCATCGCACCCCAGGCAACGAGCGCGCAGGCCACCAGTACGCCCACCTGCCACACCAGATCGACATTCCTGCTGTCGTCGATGAGACGTGTCAGCAGGTTGTCGAAGGGGATCGGTTGGGTCACGGCCATCTCAGAAGCTATGCGTGTATTGCACGCTCAGGATATCGACCTGGCTGTCATATTGGCCATTGAGCGTGGTGCCATTATCCGTGCTCTGCAATTCGGGGGAATTCACAAAAAGATGCGCATAGCCAAAGTCCAGCGCTCCCCGCCCGGACAATCGATACTGCCCGCCCAAAGCCACCCAGGTGCGGGCGCCGTCGGGAATGCGGGGCGTGCGGTAGCGATCCGACACCGGCGCTTCGTCATACGCGAGGCCGCCGCGCAGGCTCAGCTTGTCGCTCATGTGCCAGGTGGCCCCCAGCGAATATCGCAGAATGTCCTGCCAGTTCTCGGGAGTGGTTTTGTTGATCGTGCCTTGGATGGGCAGCTTGTCGAAAGAACTCCACCCGGTCCAGGTCACATCCGCCAACAGATCCCATTGGGGCGACAGCGTATGGAAAAGGCTCAACGACGCGCTGGCCGGCAGGGTGATATCGGCAGTAACCGGGCCATTAAGGGATGTGACCGAGGGGTTGGAGGTACTGGAGGTGCCCTCGAGCGTATAGGCAACCTCGGAACGGTAGGACAAGCCGATCCGTGTAGCCGGGGTGGCCTGCCACAAGGCACCCAGGTTGTACCCCCAGCCGTAATCGTCCCCCTTGATCGTGACGAGCGGGGTGGGTGCGGGCGGGGCGCCGAGGGGTTGCAGGCTTGTCAGAACCGCTTCGATCCGCTGGATGTTGAGTCCCGCACCAAGCGACAGCGTATCGCTGAGTTTGTAGGCGATGGACGGATTCAGGTTGACGGTCTTCACTTCGGACTTGATGGCCTGATAACGCCCGATCCAGCTAGGGTCGTATTCGGTCTTGAGCCCGAAGGGGCTGTTGAGGCCGACTCCCAGATGGAACTTGGGCGTCAGGCGAAAGGCGAAATAGGCATTGGGCACGAAAGACCAGCTACCTGCATCGCCGCCTTCGCTCCCTCCGATGGCTGGGCTGACCGTTCCCGAAAACTCCGCCTGGGGTTTGATCAGATGGCCCACCACCACGATTTGCCTATCCGGCAACCGCGTCATGCCCGCGGGATTGAAGAAAATCGTACTGGCATCTTCAGCGACTGCCGCTGCGCCAGCATAAGCGTTGCCCAGGCCGCTGGCGTTCTGCTCGATCAGTGCAAAACCGGCGGCTTGGGTCAGGCTGGAAAATCCGGCCAGGGCCAGGCCGAGCATCAGACGTTTACGAGGAAATGAAGGCATGGAAACTCTCCGTTATCAATTGGAATATTCAGCGTGCAAAATCGGCATACATGGCCTCGACCACCGCGCGGTAGCGGTCGAGCACCTGGTCGCGTTTGACCTTGAGGGTGGGGGTGAGAAGGCCGTCCTCCAGCGTCCATGGCTGGAGTTCGGGGTGCAGCCGGCGGATCTGGGCATAGCCCGGGAAATGCTTGAGATGATGCGCCACACGCTGGGTCAGCGCCTTCAGCACCTTGGGATCGCGCAATGCCCCGGGATGTCCGGGGTCGACATGGAGGTGCGCGGCAAATTCCTGCCAGTGATCCTCGTTGAGTACGGTCAACGCCGCGAGATAGGGCCTGCCTTCGCCGATGACCATCACCTGCTCGAACAGCGGATCGAGCAGGATGGCGGACTCCATGTCGGTGGGCGGCACTTTCTCGCCGTTGTTCAGCACGATGATGTCCTTGATGCGTCCGGTGATGTGGTAGTGGCCCCAGGCATCCACCGTGGCCTGGTCGCCGCTGTGCAGCCAGCCCTCGCTGTCGATCATGGCACGGGTGGCGGCATCGTCCTGCCAGTAGCCGCGCATGACGCAACGGCTGCGCGTGAGCAGTTCGGCGTCGGCGCCGATCTTCACCTCGATGCCGGGCAGCGGCAGGCCGATGCTGGACGGCACGTTCGACTCCGGGCGGTTCACGCATACCACCGGGCTGGTTTCGGTGAGCCCATAGCCCTGGATGATCGGCACGCCCAGGCCAATGAACACGCGCGCAATCTCAGGAGAGAGCGCGGCGCCCCCCGAAATCGCCAGCCTCAGACGGCCACCCAGTTTCTCCGTGACATTACACGCCACCCGCTTGTCGAGCAACGGCCACAACAGCAGTTCCGGGCTCCACCGCGCGCGCCCCTGGCTGTGCTCGAAGCGGCGCCAGCCGACCCGCACCGCCAGCTTGAACACCCGCGTGGCAAGCCTTCCCTTCTTCTCCAGGCTGTCCAGGATGCGGCTGTACACCCGCTCGTAGATGCGTGGCACCGAAATCAGGATGGTCGGCCGAATGGCCTGCAGATCCTGCGCCAACTGGGCGATGGAACGCGCATAGGCGACTTCGGCCCCGACCAGCATCGGCAGGTAATAGCCACCGGTGCGTTCCAGCGTGTGCGACATGGGGAGGAAGGACAAAAAAACCTCGTGCGGGTCGAAATCTGCGCACTGCGACGCATAGAACGCATTCCACAACAGGTTTTCGTGGGTCAGCATCACGCCCTTGGGTCGCCCGGTGGTGCCCGAGGTGTAGACGATGCTGGCCAGCAGATCGGCGGTGAGATGACGCTCGGGCACCGGCGTGTCCGCCGCAGCGGCGAGCCAGTCGGCCGCCACCACAAAGCGCGTGCTCCAGTTCACTAGGCCATTTTCCGGCGCGACCAAGCTGACGATGTGTTGCAGCGTATTGGCCGACCCGGCAATTTCGGCCAGTTTCTTGTGCTGGAACCTGCCTTCGACCAGCAGCAGCCTGGCGCCGGAATGATTGAGGATATAGGCCGCGCTCTCCGGACGGTCGTCCAGATACAAGGGCACCGTGACCAGCCCCAGCGCCAGCGCAGCCTGGTCGAAAATCACCCACTCGACGCTGTTTTTCAGCATCACCGCCACGCGGTCGCCGGGGACCAGCCCCTCTTTCACCAGCGCAGCCTGCCAGCGCGCGACCTCAGCCGCCACCTGCGCCCAGGTGAAACTCACCCAGGTACCGCGCACCTCGTCGAACTGGCGGTAGGCCACCTGATCCGGCGTCGCCGCGACGCGCGCGCGGAACAGGCCGCACAGCGTACCAAGCGAATCAGGGTGGAAGGACACATCTGCCATGTCAGCTTATTCGAACGGCCGAAGGGAACGCCGCATTGATAGACGCAAAGCCCCAGCGGGTCAAGCGGCTGCTTTGACCAGGACGGCCGCGAAAAAGCCGTCCGTTCCGTGCACGGCCGGCGACAGTTTTAGCATGGCGCCGGTATCGAGCGGAATCTTGTGCTGCGCCAGCAGCTCATTGACCGGCAGCAGGGTGAACCCGCCGTCCGCCAGCAGCGCCTCGACGATGGCCTCGTTCTCTTCCGGCAGCAGGCTGCACGTGGCGTACACCAGCCGGCCGCCCGGTTTCAGCAGTTTCGCCGCCGCGCGCAGGATGGACGCCTGCTTCCGGGTCAGTTCCGCCACGCTTTCGGGCGACTGGCGGATTTTCAGGTCGGGGTTGCGGCGCAGGGTACCGAGGCCGGAGCACGGCGCATCCACCAGCACGCGGTCGAGCTTGCCCGCCAGCCGCTTCACCCGCGTGTCGTTTTCCGAGGCGATAAGTTGCGGCATCACGTTGGACAGCCCCGAGCGCGCCAGCCGCGGCTTCAGGTTGGCCAGGCGTTTTTCCGCCACGTCGAATGCATACAGGCGTCCGCTCGACGCCATCATCG
>DATCTE010000054.1:0-3106 GCA_036568085.1 Thiobacillus sp. | reverse complement strand
CTCGCCGCCGAGCGCAGCGGTGGCGAAGCTGATCGGCATTTCGCAATGCAGGTCGTCGCCGTCGCGCTTGAACACCGGGTGTTCCTTGAGGTGGATCACCACATAGAGGTCGCCCGGCGGGCCGCCGTTGACGCCTGCTTCGCCTTCACCAGCCAGACGGATGCGGTCGCCGCTATCGACCCCGGCAGGAATCTTGACCGATAGGGTCTTGTGCTTCTTGACGCGGCCTTCGCCATGGCAGGCGGTGCAGGGATCGGCCACCATCTTGCCGGTACCGCCGCAACGCGGACAGGTCTGCTGCACCGAGAAGAAGCCCTGCTGAATGCGGACCTGCCCGTGCCCGCCGCAGGTGGTACAGGTGGTCGGTTGGGTACCGGGCTTGGCGCCGCTGCCGTGGCAGGTGCCGCATTCTTCCAGGGTGGGAATGCGGATCTTGGTTTCGGTGCCGTGCGCGCCTTCCTCCAGGTCGATTTCCAGGTTGTAGCGCAGGTCGGCGCCGCGGTACACGCGGTCGCGGCGGTTGCCGCCGCCGCCCCCGAAAATGTCGCCGAAAATATCCGAGAAGGCGTCGGAAAACCCCCCGCCGCCGAAACCGCCGCCCATGCCGGCCTGCTGGTCGACTCCGGCATGGCCGAACTGGTCATAGGCGGCGCGCTTGTCCGAGTCGGACAGGATTTCGTAGGCCTGCTTGGCTTCCTTGAATTTCTCCTCCGCGCTCGTGTCGTCCGGGTTGCGGTCGGGGTGGTGCTTCATGGCCAGCTTGCGGTAGGCCTTCTTGATTTCTTCGTCTGAGGCGTTCTTGGCGACGCCGAGAACTTCGTAGTAGTCGCGTTTGCTCATTTTTCTGGGGGCTAGGATTTAGGATCTAGGGGCTAGGGGATGAGGGACGGGGGAAAAAGGAAAGGCCGCGCGCAGCGCGACCCTCCCTGGATCCTAGCCCCTAACTCCTAATCCCTACTTGTCCTTCACCTCTTCAAACTCGGCATCGACCACGTTGTCGTCCGCAGCATGGCTGCCGGTGCCAGCGTCTGCGCCAGGCTGCGCGCCGCCTTTGGCCTGCTCGGCCTGGTACATCTGCTCGGCGAGTTTGTGGCTGGCGGTGGCGAGCGCATTGGTCTTGGCCTCGATGGTGTCCTTGTCGCCTTCGCGCACGGCGTCTTCGGCTTCCTTCAATGCCGCCTCGATTGCGGCTTTTTCGTCGGCCGATACCTTGTCGCCATACTCGGTGAGCGACTTCTTCACCGAGTGGATCATGCCGTCGGCGGCGTTGCGCGCGGTCGCGAGTTCAACAGCCTTGTGGTCCTCGGCGGCGTTGGCTTCGGCGTCCTTCACCATGCGCTGGATTTCCTCCTCGGACAGTCCGGAACTGGCCTGGATGCGGATGGTGTTTTCCTTGCCGGTGGCCTTGTCCTTGGCCGACACGTGCAGGATGCCGTTGGCGTCGATGTCGAAGGTGACCTCGATCTGCGGCATGCCGCGCGGCGCTGGCGGAATGTCGGACAGGTTGAACTGGCCGAGGCTCTTGTTGCCCGAAGCGACCTCGCGTTCGCCCTGCAGCACGTGCACCGTCACCGCACTCTGGTTGTCGTCGGCGGTGGAGAACACCTGCGAGGCCTTGGTCGGGATCGTGGTGTTCTTCGGGATCAGCTTGGTCATCACGCCGCCCAGGGTTTCGATGCCCAGGCTCAAGGGCGTCACGTCGAGCAGCAGCACGTCCTTCACTTCGCCCTGCAGCACGCCGCCCTGAATCGCGGCACCCACGGCCACGGCCTCGTCCGGGTTGACGTCACGGCGCGGATCCTTGCCGAAGAAGTCCTTCACTGCGTCCATCACCTTGGGCATGCGGGTCTGGCCGCCGACCAGGATGACGTCGTCGATCTGCGAAGTGGAAAGGCCGGCATCCTTGAGCGCCATCTTGCACGGATCGATGGTGCGCTTGATCAGGTCTTCCACCAGCGCCTCGAACTTGGCGCGGGTGATCTTCACCGCCAGGTGCTTGGGTCCGGAAGCGTCCGCCGTGATGTAGGGCAGGTTGACCTCGGTCTGCTGGCCGGAGGACAGCTCGATCTTGGCTTTTTCAGCGGCTTCCTTCAGGCGCTGCAGCGCGAGCACGTCCTTCTTCAGGTCGACGCCCTGTTCCTTCTTGAACTCTTCCGCGATGTAGTCGATCAGGCGCTGGTCGAAGTCCTCGCCGCCGAGGAAGGTGTCGCCGTTGGTGGAGAGCACTTCGAACTGGTGCTCGCCGTCCATCTCGGCGATCTCGATGATGGAAATGTCGAAGGTGCCGCCGCCGAGGTCATACACCGCGATCTTGCGGTCGCCTTCCTTCTTGTCCATGCCGAAGGCGAGCGCGGCCGCGGTTGGCTCGTTGATGATGCGCTTGACTTCCAGACCGGCGATGCGGCCGGCGTCCTTGGTGGCCTGGCGCTGGCTGTCGTTGAAGTAGGCCGGAACCGTGATGACGGCTTCGGTCACTTCCTCGCCCAGGTAATCCTCGGCGGTCTTCTTCATCTTGCGCAGGGTCTCGGCCGACACCTGCTGCGCGGCCATTTTCTTGTCGCGCACTTCCACCCATGCGTCGCCGTTGTCGGCCTTGACGATCTTGTAGGGCATCAGGCCGATGTCCTTCTGCACTTCCTTTTCTTCGAAGCGGCGGCCGATCAGGCGCTTGACCGCGAACAGGGTGTTCTTCGGGTTGGTGACCGCCTGGCGCTTGGCCGGCGCGCCGACCAGGATTTCGCCGTCCTCGGTGTAGGCCACGATGGACGGCGTGGTGCGCGCGCCCTCGGCGTTCTCGATCACCTTGGGGGTGCCGTTTTCCATCACCGCCACGCAGGAGTTGGTGGTGCCCAGGTCAATGCCAATAATGCGTCCCATGATGTTTTCCTTCTAAATAAGTTTGAATTGATTCGAATGTGGGGGAGGTCGGGCTTAATTCAAGGCGGTGCTTCAAGCTCGGCCGCGGTGTCTTTCGCGGCTCAGCTGCCGGGGCCCTTGGCGACCATCACCAGCGCTGGCCGCAGCGTGCGCTCGTTGAGGCGATAGCCCTTCTGCAGCACAGTGACCACCGTGTTCGCGGGCTGGTCCGATTCGACCGCCTGGATCG
>DATCTE010000053.1:0-2716 GCA_036568085.1 Thiobacillus sp. | reverse complement strand
GCGCACCTCGCGGATCCGTTTCAGCACCTGGCTCAAGGGCACGCCCAGCAGCATCAGCGCGTGCGAAGCCAGCATCAGCGAGCCCTCCATCACTTCGGACACCACTTCGGCTGCGCCCGCCGCTTTCAGCGCATCGATGTGGGTGTCGTCGATGGTCCGCACCACCACCGGCAGTTCCGGCCGCAATTCGCGGACGTGGCGCAGGATGGCCATGCTGGAGGGCAGGTCGGAATACGTCACCACGATGGCCTGGGCGCGGCTGAGGCCGGCGGCGACCAGCACTTCGCGGCGGCTGGCGTCGCCATAAACGACGCTGACGCCGGATGCCGCCACCGCGCGGATGCGCTCGGGGTCGGCATCGAGCGCGATGAAGCTGATGCCCTCGGCCTCCAGCAGACGCGCCAGGTTCTGCCCGCTGCGGCCATAGCCACAGACGATCACGTGCTGCGCCTTGCCGAAGGTCTTGACTGCGATATCGTGTACCTCCTTGGCGCGGCCAGCCCATTCGCTGCCCGCGATCAGCCGGGTCAGCACGTCCATGCGGTGGATCAGAAACGGCGCGGCCAGCATCGAGAGCACCATCGCCGCCAGCACCGGCTGGGTGATGGGGGTGCCCAGCAGTTTCAGATCGGCAGCCTGGGCCAGCAGCACAAAGCCGAACTCGCCCGCCTGCGCCAGCCCCAGCGCAGTGCGCACCGCGGTGGGGCGGGCGCTGCCAAAGGCCATGGCCAGACCGGCGACCAGCACGCCCTTGCCGACGACGATCGCGGCGACCAGCAACAAGACGTCGACCCAGTTCAGCATGACCTGCACCAGGTCGAGCCGCATCCCGATGGTGACGAAGAACAGCCCCAGCAGGACGTCACGGAAAGGCTTGATGTCGTCTTCCACCTGATAGCGGTATTCGGTTTCGGAAATCAGCATGCCGGCCAGGAACGCACCGAGTGCCAGCGACAGGCCGGCCCTCTCGGTGAGAAACGCCAGGCCCAGCGTGAACAGCAGCAGATTCAGCGTGAAGAGTTCGGGCGACTTGCGTCCCGCCACCCACTGGAACCACGGGCGCATGATGCGCTGCCCGACGAACAGCAGAAAACCCAGCACCACCACCGCCTTCAACATGGCCAGCGCCAGTTCGGTCGCCATGGCGTCCGATTCCTTGGCAAACGCCGGAATCAGGATCAGCAGAGGCACCACGGCCAGATCCTGGAACAGCAGCGCGCCGAAAATCTGGCGCCCATGCGGCGTCTGGATCTCCAGCCGTTCGGCCATCAGCTTGGACACGATGGCGGTGGACGACATCGACATGATTCCGCCCAGCGCCAGGGCTGCGAGCAGCGGCAAATGCAGCACCCAGGCGATCGCCGTGGTGAGCGCGATGGTCAGCACGACCTGCGCACCGCCGAAACCGAACACCGTCATGCGCATGGCCATCAGGCGCGCCAGGCTGAATTCCAGGCCGATTGAAAACATCAGGAACACCACGCCGAATTCCGCCAGGTAGCGCGCTTCCTCGCTATCCGGGATCCAGCCCAGCGCGAAGGGGCCGATGGCAATGCCAGTCACCAGATAGCCGAGCATGGTTGGCAGGCGCAGGGCGCGTGCCGCCGCAGCCACCAGAACGGCGACCGCAAGCAAAATCAGAACGAGCTGGAGGCTGCTATGCATACGATCTTTCATGGGCTGCAGCCCATCTTTTCAGTCGGAGTCCCCCTTCCGAAACCGCGGGAAAACGCAGCCGGAAAGGCAGGCTTTAGTATACTTGCCGACCATGCGACCCCAACCCACCTCCCCCGAACATTTGCTCGCGCTCGCGCGCCAGGTGCTCGATATCGAAGCCGACGCCTTGCGCGCCCTGTCCACCCGGCTCGACGCCGGTTTTGCAGATGCCGTGCGACTGATCCTGGCGTGCCGTGGCCGCGTGGTGGTGTCGGGGATGGGCAAGTCCGGCCATGTCGGCGGCAAGATCGCCGCCACCCTCGCCTCTACCGGGACCCCCGCTTTTTTCATGCACCCGGGTGAAGCCAGCCACGGCGACCTCGGCATGATCGCGCACGACGACGTGGTGCTGGCGTTGTCGAACTCGGGCGAAAGCAACGAAATCGTCAGCATCGTGCCGCTCATCAAGCGGCGCGGCGCCAAGCTCATCGCGATGACCGGCAATCCCAACTCGACCATGGCGCGGGAAGCCGACGTGCATCTCAATGCCGCGGTCGACAAGGAAGCCTGCCCGCTCAACCTGGCGCCCACCGCGAGCACTACCGCGGCGCTCGCGCTGGGCGACGCATTGGCCGTGGCGCTGCTGGATGCGCGCGGCTTTTCGGCCGACGATTTTGCCCGCACTCATCCGGGCGGCAGCCTGGGCCGGCGGCTGCTCATTCATGTACGCGACGTCATGCACACCGGCGAGGAACTGCCGAAAATCGATCGCGACGCCTCGCTCAAAGATGCCCTGCTCGAAATGACCCGCAAGGGACTCGGCATGACGGCCGTGGTCGACGCGACCGACAAGGTGGTGGGCGTATTCACCGATGGCGACCTGCGACGCGCGCTCGAGCATGCGCTCGACCTGCAGCAGGCGCGGGTGACCGACCTGATGACCCGAAACCCGAAGACGATCCGCGCGGACGAACTCGCCGTAGCGGCAGTGGAAAAAATGGACACGCTGAAAATCAATGGCCTGCTGGTGGTCGACGCCGACAACACCCTGATGGGCGCG
>DATCTE010000052.1:0-3951 GCA_036568085.1 Thiobacillus sp. | reverse complement strand
AGCGCTCCGACAAGGCGCTGCACCCCACCAACCTGCATGTCAACGAAGCGCTGTTTCCCCAGGACACGATCCAGTCGCGCCTGCCCAACCCGGAATGGCTGGAACACTGGCTCGACGAGCAGATCCGCTTCGACGAAACCTGGGAAAACAAGGTGGTCGGCGGCATCCTGCGCAATCTTTCGAATCTTTTGGGCCAGACCTTCGAGAACGTGCGCGACCTCAACAAATATCGCAAGCAGGCACTGGCTGCTGCCTGACACGCATCCGCGCACAAAAAAAGCCAGCGTTCAGCTGGCTTTTTCAATGGGTATGCGGATGGCGGATTGCGATGCCTGAAACACATCAGGCGCCGACAGGCGGGCGAGGCTCGGCTATGCCCAGTGCGAACCATAGAGCCGCAACGTCGCCTTGAACCCCTTTTCGTTGTTCAGGGGGATCGCGACATACGGCTGTCCCTGCTCATCCTTCATTCCGGCTGCGGGCGCTCTTTTTGCACTCGACCATCCGCTGTCGGCCAGGACAAAACTGACCTGCCAGGACGCGTCCTTGTCTGCCGGCGGAATGGCGCTGATCACGACCGTGTCGCGGAACAGGTATTCGCCGGGGACGTAGTGGTCGTCCCTGGGCGTGTCCTCGCCGGTATAGGTGATCATCGATACCGCAAGCTGGACCGTGAACATCATTTCCCGGCTGCCCGACGGTCGCTTCGACAGATCGAGGAAGGTGGAGAACAGGTGCGGATGGCGGGCATCCGTTTTCAGCGTGCCGTCGTCATCAAAGAGTTCGGAGCGCGGCCGCAGCATGGCGCTGTTATTGGCCACCGTGCGCCGCGTGAGATCGAAATCCAGCGCGCCGCGGGTGGCGACCACCACCTCGAAGTAGTACCCCACCTTCGTCCCGAGCAGTTTCTGTAGTTTGGTCGTGGGTGGCAGGGGCAGGTTTTCGACCGCCAGTACGCCGTTGACGCTGACATTGCCGAACAGGAAGCGGGTAAGGTTCTGGAAGCCTTCCTCGGAATTCACGATGCCGTAGGGCCCGCTGTGGCTGCGATGAACATGGGCGCGCGGCGCACCGGTCACGTAGGCGTTTTCGATGCGCACCAGCCCGTCGCTCAGCTCGCCGGCGAGCAGCCGGGACGCCCCGCGCGCCACGTCATAGTCCTTGCTGTTCGTCCCGACCAGGCAGAAAAACCGGTGCGGATCGAATTTCCCGTCGAGCGAATTGACCTCGACGTTCTTGTCCTTGATGGCGAGATATTTCCGCATTTCGCCGCGGTTGAAGTTGTTCATGTCCCACAGGCCGAAGAAACCCGGAACATTCATCCCGGCCATCTCGATGCCGTTGTGGGGCGTGGCGAACGTGAACACCTTGTCGACGAGCTTGCGCGCCGCGTCGCTGCCGGCCGCATCGTTCTGCAGAAAGCAGCGGCAGACCAGGCCGCCCATCGAATGCGCCACCAGATAGACCCTGAAATCCTCGGGCTTCATCTGGCCGTCGAGACAGACCTGGTCGCGCACGCGCAGAATCAGGTCGCCCAGTCCCTTGGCCGCTTCCATGATCGTGGGCACCTTGCCTGAGCCGAAATCCGGGTCGGCCACGTCATAGTAGCGATGGATGATGATGCTCTGCAGCGGGATCGGCCCGGATTCGAGCTGCAACCCGTCCCGGTAGATGTCGCTGTAGCCTGCCTTCATCAACCGGACGATGGGCGATTCGAAGAAGACCTTGCGTACTGCCCCGTCCCATGCCTGGCGCGCCTTGGTCGAGCCGAGTTCGAGACCCATGTAGGGCGTCGACGTGGTTTCGGTGATCTCCGATTCCGTCATCGCGTAGCCGCGGACGTAAATGATGGGATAACGCGGTGTATCGGTCATGCCGTCGACTCCCCCTGCGGTGGTTGTCCACCTATTCTAGTTCGCCCGTCGCAAGCTGCCATTCCAGGGTTGCAAAAGGAATCAGCCTCTTGCCGTTCATCCTGAGATTCCATGGCTTCAGTCAAGGGGCTTTGAGATGCTGTGGTTCGACAAGCCTGTCCTGAGCGTAGTCGAAGGGATCACCACGAACGGTGCACGGGCCGGCAAATCCGTGCGCACCGATGAACCCATCCAAGCAAACCACTCTCAGCCCGTTCATCCTGAGCCTGTCGAAGGACTTGTTCAGCGTTTCCTGAAGGGGATGCGCGACGGGAGTGTCCTTCGTTGAAGAGGACGAGAAAAAACCTGTAAGGAATGATGGCCGGGTGCGACTCATGCCTGTCCGCAGCACTTTTGCAGGCGGATGCTGGCCAAGGCCAGCGACATTTTCAAACCTTATCTGGAGAGTCACATCATGGACAAGCGTCACTTCATCAAAACCGCCGCCTCCTCGCTGCTTGCATTGGGCATCGTTGCCGCTGCCGCACCCAGCCAGGCCGCCAGCATGGACAAATGCTTCGGGGTCGCCAAGGCCGGACAGAACGATTGCGCCGGCATTTCCGGCCTGCATTCCTGCAAAGGGTCGAGCACGACGAGCTACGATCCCGGTGATTTCAAGGCGGTTCCCACCGGCACCTGCGCGAAGATGGGTGGCCTGAGCATGCAACAGGCCAAGGAAACACTCAAGGATCCCGCCAAGGTGAAGGCCTTCGAGCAGGCCATGCAAAAGCGCAATTCCTGAACCTGAAGATGGGGGCAGGGCGAGCGCCGGCCCCCAGGTTTTTCCTTGCTATGGAATCACGCTTATGCAGTCAGTCCCCCACATGAATGGAATTGGCCTGCGCCAGCCCCACTACCGGGAATTCCGTGCCACACGTCCCCCCCTGGGTTTCGTCGAGGTGCACTCGGAGAATTTTTTCAACCCTCACGATGCCGCTGCGCAGGTCCTTGCTGCCGTCCGCCGGGACTACGCGGTCAGCCTGCACGGCGTCGGCCTGGCGCTGGGTTCGGCCTGCGGTGTCGATGACGCGCATCTCGAGCAACTGGCTGCGCTGGTCGACCGCATCGAGCCCGTACGCGTGTCCGACCATACCTGTTTCGCGCGCGCACCCTGGTCGCAGCGCGGCATCATCCACGCCAACGACCTGCTGCCCATCGCGTTCACGCACGGTTCACTGGACATTCTGTGCAGCAATGTCGGCCAGGTGCAGGAACGGCTCAAGCGGCCTCTGCTGGTAGAGAACCTGAGCGCCTACCTGGATTTCGCCGAGCGTGACTTCAGCGAGCCGCAATTCTTTGCCGAGCTGGGCCGGCGCACCGGCTGCGGCCTGTTGCTCGACGTCAACAACCTGATGGTCAATGCACTGAATGCCGATGAACCCGATCCGCTCCAATCCGTGTGCAACTGGATCGATGAACTGGCAGGCGTGGCAGCGCCTGGCTTCGTCGGGGAAGTTCACCTGGCGGGCTTCAGCGCGCAAGCGGGCCTGATCATCGACGACCATTCCAGCCCCGTGTCGGAGCCTGTCTGGCAGGCCTACCGACATGCATTGAAGCGGCTGGGCCCGCTCCCCACGCTGATCGAGTGGGATGAACACCTGCCTTCGTTTTCCGTATTGCTCGATGAGGCCGCACAGGCCGAGACCTTGTGCGCTGCGCACCGGGTCGCACGGGCTGCTGTCGCAGGAGTTGAAGCATGAGTCCTGCACCCCAATTCGAGCAATCCCGGATGTCCGAGGCGCAGCGCCAGCGCGAACTGATCGAGGCGATATTTTCCCCCCGAGCGGCGGACGCCGCGTGCGCGGGCGCGCAGCAAAACGGTGCGCGCTGGCGGATGGGCCTCGCGGCCTACCGCGGCAATGGCCGCGCCCATGCGTGCAATGCCTTGCACGTGCAGTTTCCCACTGTGCTTGCCATGCTCGGCACGGAGACATTCGACGCCTTGTGCTTCAGCTATTGGCGTACATGCCCGCCGCGCCGGGGCGACCTCGCCTGGGTCGGTGAAGAATTGCCCGCTTACATCGAGACGCTGGAAACC
>DATCTE010000051.1:0-3679 GCA_036568085.1 Thiobacillus sp. | reverse complement strand
CCCCGCCACGTCGGCGAACACCGGGTTGATCGCCGCCACCACGGCAGGCGCCAGCCGCCGCGTCATGTCGGTGCTGAAACGCGCGGCGCCGAAATGCGTATGCAGAAAATCCGCCGCCGCATCGAACACCCGTGCCTCGCCGCGGCGGAAGCGATAAATCGCCTGCTTGGGGTCGCCCACCATGAACACCGTCATGTCGCTGTCGGCACCGCGCGCTTCCAGCAACCAGGTCGAGAGCGCCTGCCATTGCAGCGGGTTGGTGTCCTGGAATTCGTCGAGCAGCAGGTGGCGGTAGCGCGCGTCCAGCTTCAGCGCCAGCGCCGGCGCATGTTCCTCGCTGGCGAGCAGCCGGCAGGCCTGCCATTCGGCGTCCGTGAAATCGATCACGCCCTGCTGCGCCTTGGCATCCTGATAGGCCGCCAGCAGTGCGTGTCCGAGCAGCAGGCCGTGGCGGTTGAGGGTCCAGATGCGCTGGTCGGTCTGGATCGCGGTGATGGCCTCGAGCGCGGTCTCCAGTGTGTCGAGGTCGCGCAAATAAGCGTCGAGTCCGGCGCCGAGCGCCTTTTCCAACTCTTTGGTCGCCTGCTTCTTGCGTCGCTTGCCCGCCGTCATCAGGTGCTTCATCAGCGCGGCGTGTGCATCGTCTGGCGGCAGGCCCAGGCTGCGCTGGATTTCCGGCGCGCGCGCCAGTTCGCTCTTGCTGCCCTTTTCCAGCGCAAAGCCCACCCGCTTCACCCGCGCCACCATCAACTCGTCGGCCCAGAACGCCGCCACCGGGTCGCTGTCCAGATCGGGGTGCAGCCCAGGCCGCAACTGGTCCAACGCATAGGCCACCGGATCGGGCTGTCCGTCGGTGTAGGCCCACCATTCCGCCCGCGCATCCACAAAGTGTTTCAGCAGCGCGCGCAGGTTGTGTTCTCCGATATCGGCCAGCAAAGCCAGCAGGGCGGCACCTTCGGAGGATTCCGGTGCCGCAGCACCCGCAAGGGGTACGCCGGCGGGCGCCCCGCTGCTGCGCAGCGACCCTTCCGCAGCCCACTGCGCCAGCAGGCGGTCGCGCACCTCGTCCTGCAACAACCGGGGGCGCTCCAGCAGCGGCGCCCCCCAAGGCAGTCCCGCCTCCAGCGGCGCGCGTTTCAGCAGATCGAGAAACCAGCCGTGGAAGGTCGTCACCGTCGGCCCCGGCTGTGCGGTCAGCACCGTTTCCAGCAGCCCGCGCGCGCGCGGCAGCAGCGCATCGATCTCGTCATCCGGCACCGCGCGCGCGCGCAGGAATGTGCGCACCGTCACGTCGTCTTCCAGCGCCAGCACCCGCAGCCATTCGTGCAGGCGGTCGGTCATCTCCTGCGCCGCCTTGCGCGTGAAAGTGATCGCCAGCAGTTCGGAGGGCGCCGCCCCCGCCAGCAGCAGGCGCAGCATGCGTGACACCAGGAGCCAGGTCTTGCCGCTGCCGGCGCAGGCTTCCACCACTGCCGAGCGGGCGGGGTCGAGTGCGGCGGCGGTGTCGAGGAAGGCAGTCAAGATTCAGTAATCAAGAGCGGCGAAATTCCGTAAGGTAGGTGTTTATTGCGCTTAGGGGAATTTCAAAGTGTTGAATTAAGGCATAGCGAATGAGGACACACGAAATGGTCTCCGAGAGCAAGCTAGGAAAATCGCATAGAGTTCGATGGGTCACGATTATTCAGGCAGGCACAATGAGGGCTTGAGCCTGCGCCGAGATTGTGCGTTCAAGTTTCAGAAGCTGCCTTTTGAGGCCTAGAGGCGTCAATGAGCGAAGGGTGTGCGGTATTCGAAATTCCACGCACAAATCGAAATGCGCTCTTCGAGTCACCAAATAACAAACCCGGTTTACATAATGAATGCCTGGGATGATCCATTGGTCTGAACTACTTTCCCCGTCCAAAACGGTCCAAATATGGTTTGGATTAAGGGATCGTGCGAGGGTGTAGTCTTCCCCGAACGTTTCTAATCCGAGGCCCCCCCAAATATTGTGTCGTGATTTAGGGTGGCGGTAGGGTACGAAAAAAGCGTAGAAAGCATCTTCGTGCAAAACAAGAGGCGTTAGCGTTTGGATCATTTGCTTTGGTTATCAACAAATAATTTATTTCTGTGCCACGCAATGAATTCAGGCTGTGGCAAGAATCGCTCGGGCAGCTCAATGGGGCGACCATTCAACGGTAGTAAGACTTCTCTGACAAAAGCCTCGTCGCGCCGTCTGAGTTCTTCTGAGACGATGATTTTTAAATCGGCACTCAACGTTATCAGCCCCTTATCAAAAGCACGGTCATGAATCGCTGATAGGCATAGGCCGTTGCAGGGATTTAAGCGATTTGCCTTGTCCTTGCTCCACGGTACGATATGGCTAGCCAGAAGCAAACGCGGTTCAGATAAGCCAGACATGCAGCAACGCCCCCGATAACTGCTCAAGACCGCGCGACGAAAGAAATTTTGTTTAATTCTTTGCTCAGTTACGAGCCGGCGCGTCTCGCCTGAATAATCTTCCGGGACGAGTTGTTGGTCGACTTCATCATCATCATCTGTTGGGCGGTTTGCATCAATATCGCGTCGCAATAGCTCGCATTCCACAGCGAGCCTTTCCCAGTCAGCATGGAATTCATCCCATATCTCCCGATCAAGACCCGATGCGCCTTCAAGTCCCTTGCGCCCCGTGCTGGTGATTGCTGGATCGAGGCTGGCGAAGTTGACCAGTTTCATCGCTACAGCTCCGGGCGTTCGCCCGATCAAGCTAGCGAGCAAGACGATTTCCGGATTGCGGCTATGTAGTTTGCCAAAGGGCAACTGGCAGTAGAGGTGAAACGCGAGCTTAAGCTGTTCTTTGTTCCAGCGTTTGGAGTTCATAACCATTCGTTTCCGGCTTCGTTTATAGACGACGCACCCCGTGCCACTTCGTCCAATTTGTTCCACATTCCCTTGCGGCACAGACCGCGCGCTTCGCAGTGCTTGCAGACGCCGTCGACGCCGTGGGCAGGCAGCGCAGCATGCTGGGCGATGGCTTCGAGCAGGTGCGGCAGGCGCAGGCTGATGGCGGCGACGTCGGTTTCGCCGTTCAGTTCGAGCGCGGCGACGGGGGCTTCGTTGATCGGCAGGTAGGCGGCGGCGGCATCGCACAGCCAGGCGTAAAACGGCAGCTGGACGGCTTCGTCCGGCGCCTTGAGCTTTTTCTTCAGACCCTGTGCGGCGCTGGTTTTGTAGTCGATCACGTAGCGGGCGTCGCCCTTGTTGTCGACGCGGTCGACGCGGCCGTGCAAGGTGATTTCGCCGAGGCCGGCAACGGTGTGCGGTACCGCGAAATCGGTTTCGCCGGATTCATAGCGCCAGCCTTGTGCCGCGTGCGCCAGCCACGCATCGATGTAAGCGGGCTGAAGGACGCCCCAGCGGGTGCGCCACGCGGTCGCCGTGTAGGCAGGCAGCGCAGCGAATTCGGCAGCGGAGAGTTCGTCCAGACGCGCCAGCGCGGCGTCGCGCTCCAACGGCGGATCGCTGTCGTGGAAGCGCTGGAGGATATGGTGCAGGGCATTGCCGTAGTCGCTCTTGTCGAGCGCTTCGTCGGCCTCGTCGAGTTCGCGGATGCCGAGCACGCTGCGCACGAAGAACCGGTAGGGGCAGTCGAGCAGGGTCTGGTAGGCGGTGGGCGAATAGTGCCGCGGCAGTTGCGCGG
>DATCTE010000050.1:0-2172 GCA_036568085.1 Thiobacillus sp. | reverse complement strand
CACCAGCGCCTGCGTGTAGGGATGGCGCGGCGCGCGCAGCACCTCGGCAGCCGGGCCCTGTTCGACGATACGGCCGAGATACATCACGGCCGTATCGTGCGCCAGATACTCCACCACGGCGAGGTTGTGCGTGATGAAAAGATACGCCAGGCCAAGATCGGCCTGCAGGTCCTTCAGCAGATTCAGGATCTGCGCCTGCACCGACACGTCGAGCGCGCTGGTCGGCTCGTCGCAGATCACCAGGCGGGGCGACACCGCCAGTGCCCGCGCAATGGCGATGCGCTGGCGCTGGCCGCCGGAAAACGCATGCGGATAGCGGTCGCCCGCATCGTCTGGCAGCCCGACCTGGCGCAGCAGCCGGGCCACCGCGTCGCGTCGCGCGCCCGCGGCGCCCACGCCTAGCGCATCCATGCCTTCCAGGAGGATGTCCGCCACCCGCATGCGCGGATTGAGCGAACTGAACGGATCCTGGAATACCATCTGCGCCTGCCGCCGCAGGGTGGACGCATTCTTCGCGGTGATGGTCTCGCCGCCCAGCAGGATGGTGCCCGCGGTCGGCTCGATCAGCCGCAGCAAGGCCTTGCCCACCGTCGTCTTGCCGCAGCCCGACTCCCCTACCAGCGCCAGCGTGCGGCCGGCCTCGATCGCCAGGCTCACATCGTCCACGGCGCGCACATGGCCCACCGTACGCTGGATGAAACCGCGCCGGATCGGGAAATGCACCTTCAGGCCCTCCACCTGCAGCAGCGGCTGCGGGACGTGCTCTGCCACGATGTGGGCGACCCGTTCACGCAAGCTGGTCGCCGGCAAGCTACCCGCCAGATGACAGCGCACCTGCTGGCCGCCAATATCCTGCCAGCCAGGCGACTCCATGCGGCAGCGCGCGATCGCAAACGGACATCGCGGCGTAAAGCGGCATCCACGCAATTGACCGTCGAGCCTGGGCACCTGGCCGGCAATCGTGGTCAGCCGCCCGCCGTCGCCGGGACGCGGCAGTGCCTCGAACAGCATGCGGCTGTAGGGATGCTGCGGCGCCGCGAAGAACGCGTCGCGTGCACCCTCCTCCACCAGTTCGCCGGCATACATCACGCCCACCCGGTCGGCGTTCTCGGCCACCACGCCGAGGTCGTGCGTGATCAGCAGCATGCCCATCCGGCGTTCGGCGCGCAGGCGGCGCAGCACGTCGAGCACCTGGGCCTGGATGGTCACGTCCAGCGCCGTCGTCGGTTCGTCGGCGATCAGCAGTTCGGGCTCGCCCGCCAGCGCCATCGCGATCATCACCCGCTGGCGCAGGCCGCCCGAGAGTTCGAACGGATAGGTATCGAGCCGCCGCGCCGCATCCGGCACGCCTACCGCGTCGAGCAGCGTGCGCGCAGCATCGCGCGCAGCCTGTCCACCGAGACCCTGATGCAGGGCCAGCGCCTCGCCGATCTGCTCGCCTACCTTGATGACGGGGTTCAGCGCCAGCATCGGTTCCTGAAACACCATCGCCATCTGCCCGCCGCGCACGCGACGCATGTCGCGCTCGGGCAGGGCCAGCACATCGGTTTCGCCCAACTGCACGTCGCCCGACACGATGCGTCCGCCATCCGGCAATAACCTCATAAGGGATAACGCCGTCATCGACTTGCCGCAGCCCGACTCCCCCAGCAAGGCATAGGTTTCGCCCGCGGCAACGTGGAACGACACGCCGTCGACCACGCGCGCACCGCCGATTTCAGTGACGAGGTCCCGAACCTCGAGCAGCGATTTCATCGCCGCCCTCCCAGGCGCGGATCGAAGGCATCACGCACGCCGTCGGCAAACAGGTTGGCGGCCAGCACCAGGGTGAACATGAAGGCGAATGCTGCGCCGAGTTGCCACCAGACGACGGGCTCACGCGCCAGTTCGAGGCGCGCGCCGTTGATCATGTTGCCCCAGCTGTACATGGAGGGATCGACGCCGACACCCACGTAGGACAGCACCGCTTCGGCCAGCACCAGACCCGAGAAATCCAGCACGATCGCAATCAGTACGAGATGGAACACGTTGGGGAAGATGTGGCGGCTGATGATGCGCGCGTGCGACACGCCGAACGCCCTTGCGGCCTCGACATAATCGAGCGTCCTGAGCTTGAGCGACTCGCCGCGCAGCAGACGCGCCAGGCCGGTCCAGCTGGTCACGCCCATGATG
>DATCTE010000049.1:0-2574 GCA_036568085.1 Thiobacillus sp. | reverse complement strand
TATGATGTGCTCGACGCGATTCTGGCCGCCTACGTCGAGCGCGACCTGTCAGCACGCGACATCGTCGCGTCGGGGTTTGATGCTGCTACGGTGAAAAAAGTCATCCGCATGGTCGACCTCGCCGAATACAAACGCCGCCAGGCCCCGCCGGGTCCGCGCATCACGCCGCGCAATTTCGGCAAGGACCGGCGCTACCCGATTACCTCGAAATACCGACCCGAAGGAGACCTGCCATGAAAAAAATCGAAGCCATCATCAAGCCGTTCAAGCTGGACGAAGTGCGCGAAGCGCTGTCTGACATCGGCGTGACCGGCCTCACCGTCACCGAAGTCAAGGGCTTCGGCCGCCAGAAGGGCCACACCGAGCTGTATCGCGGTGCCGAATACGTGGTGGATTTCCTGCCCAAGGTGAAGGTCGAGATCGTCGTCGCCGACAGCCTGCTGGAACGCGCGATGGAGGCGATCATCACGGCCGCCCGCACCGGCAAGATCGGCGACGGCAAGATTTTCGTGACGGCGGTGGAGCAGGTGGTGCGGATCCGCACCGGCGAGTCGGGCGAAGCGGCGATCTGATCCCGGCCCAGGGTAGGCGGGATCAGCCGGATTCAATCCGGCTTCCGGTTTACCAGAAGCGGTACCAGGCCTTGTCCTTGATGGTCACGCCCTTGAGGTATTTGCTGTTGGGGAAGTTGAGCTTCAGCACCCGCAGTGCATCGTCGCGCGGCGCAGCGAGGTGCAGGTTGTCGTAGGCCACCACCATGATGCCCAGCGCTTCTTCCAGGGCGGGGGCTTGGGGGTAGTCCGTCAGCACGACCTTGGCGCGGTTGGCCGCGGCCACCCAGGCCTTGCGTTTCAGGTAATACCGGGCGACGTGGACTTCGTTGCCGGCCAGTGCGTTGACCAGGTATTTCATGCGGGCGATCGAGTCGGGCGCGTACTTGCTGTCGGGGAAGCGGGTGACCAGTTCCTTGAATGCCAGAAACGCGTCGCGCGCGGCCTTGGGGTCGCGTTCGCTCATGTCCTGGTCGACCAGGTTGCCCAACAGGCCGAGGTCGTCGTTAAAATTCGCCAGGCCCTTCAGATAGTAGGCGTAATCGACGTTAGGGTGATTGGGGTGCAGCTTGATGAAGCGGTCGCATGCGGCAATGGCCGAAATCGGCTCGTTGTCCTTGTAATAGGCGTAGCCCACTTCCAGTTGCGCCTGCTGCGCATAGCGGCCGAAGGGGTAGCGCGCTTCCAGCGTCTCGAACAGTTTGACGGCGCGTTCATAATTGCCGTCGTTGAGATTATCCTTGGCTTCGGAATAGAGCTTTTGCGCCGACCAGCCCGCGGTTTCGTCCTTGACCTCGGGTAGCAGGCCGCAGCCGCCCAGGGTGAGCGTGGCAGCTAGCAGCACGCTGCCCAGTACCCGATTGAGGCCGAGCGCCCGATTGAATGCGTTAAAACCGGATGAACATTGCTTAAGCATGGGAAAAGACACAGAAAATTTGTCGAACGATTATAAGGGAAATACCGAAGGCGGCACCCGCCAGCTGGTAATCCCCGATGCGCAGGGTGGACAGCGCCTCGATCAGGCCCTGTCGGCCCTGCTGCCCGAATTCTCGCGCAACCGCATCCAGAACTGGATCCGCGCGCGCAAGATCGCGGTGGACGACGCCTGGGGCACCACCAAGATGAAGGTCAGCGGCGGCGAGTCGGTGCGGGTCGAGATCGAGCCCGATCCGAACGCCACCCCCGATGCGCCCGAGGCCATTCCGCTCGATGTGGTGTTCGAGGACGCCATGCTGATGGTGATCAACAAGCCGGTCGGCCTGGTGGTTCACCCCGGCAGCGGCAACCGCCAGGGTACGCTGTTGAACGCGCTGCTGCACTGGGTGCCGCAGGTGGCTGAACTGCCGCGCGCCGGCATCGTGCACCGCCTCGACAAGGACACCAGCGGCCTGCTGGTGATCGCGAAAACCCTGACCGCGCAAACCGATCTGGTGCGCCAGCTGCAGGCGCGCACCGTCAAGCGCGAATACCTCGCTCTGGTGTACGGCGAGGTCGACCATGCAGGCACGGTCGATGCGCCGCTGGCGCGCGATCCGCACAACCGCACCAAACGCACCGTGCACAGCATGGGCAAGGAAGCGGTGACGCATTACGACGTGGTCGAGCGTTTTCCGGGGATCACGCTGTTGCGCTGCAAGCTGGAAACCGGGCGCACGCACCAGATCCGGGTTCACATGCAGCACATCGGCCATCCGCTGGTCGGCGATACGGTCTACAGCGCCAGTCGCCGCAGCCACCTCAAGATCCCCTTCCCGCGCCAGGCGCTGCATGCGGAAAGGCTGGGCCTGATCCATCCGGTCACCCAGGAATTCATGCAGTGGGAATGCCCGCTACCGCCCGACTTCGCCTCGCTGCTGCAGGCGCTGCGCGAAAACACCGATTGGGTGAAGTGAACCTGATCGTCCCCGACTGGCCTGCGCCCGTGCGGGTAAGCAGCCTGATGACCACCCGCGCGGGCGGCGTGAGCCAGGCTCCCTGGGGCAGCTTCAATCTGGGTGATCATGTCGGCGACGATCCGGCTCAC
>DATCTE010000048.1:0-4695 GCA_036568085.1 Thiobacillus sp. | reverse complement strand
AAGGGCGCGTTCACGGGTGAGGTGTCGACCGCCATGCTGCTCGATTTCGGTTGCCGTTACGTGATCGTCGGACATTCCGAACGACGCAGCCTGTACGGCGAATCCGACGAGTTGGTGGCGAAGAAATACTTGGCTGCCCAGTCAGCCGGCCTGACGCCCATCCTGTGCGTTGGCGAATCGCTGGACGAGCGCGAATCGGGCGTGACCGAGGCAGTTGTGGCGCGCCAACTCGATGCCGTGATCAAGGCGGCCGGTGTGGCGTCGCTGGTCAAGGCAGTGCTGGCCTACGAACCCGTGTGGGCGATCGGCACCGGCAAGACAGCAACGCCGGAACAGGCGCAGGCTGTGCATGCCTTTATTCGCGGCAAGATCGCCGCCCTCGATGCGGGTGTGGCCGACCAGCTGATAATCCAGTACGGGGGTAGCGTAAAAGCTGCGAATGCGGCAGAATTGATGGCTCAGCCGGATATCGATGGCGGACTGATTGGCGGGGCTTCTCTTGTCGCCGATGAGTTCATCGCGATTTGCCGGGCAGCAGCCAAGTAAGCGTCGCCGAGTAAGAATCAAGTCATGGAAACACTGATCTGGGTTGTTCACATTATCGTTGCCATTGCGCTGATTGCACTGGTGCTCCTGCAGCATGGCAAAGGCGCGGACATGGGTGCGGCATTCGGCAGCGGTTCGTCGGGCAGCCTGTTTGGTGCCAGCGGTTCGGCCAATTTTCTGAGCCGCAGCACCGCAGTGCTGGCAAGCCTGTTCTTTCTGACCAGCCTCGGTCTGGCGTATTTCGGGCTCCAGCAACACAAGCCGGCCAGCGTGCTTGATCGCACGGTTGTTCCGACGACGACGCAGCCCACGGCACCAGCACAGGCGCCGGGCAAGAATGCCGGCTCGAAAGCGGGGGACATTCCGCAGTAAGCAGTACTATCCGGGCTTATGCCCTTGGCCGACGTGGTGGAATTGGTAGACACGCTATCTTGAGGGGGTAGTGACCTAGGTCGTGCGAGTTCGAGTCTCGCCGTCGGCACCATCAAATTTCCTGATTCGTTCATTAGCGTTCGCTATTGATTAAACGATTGATTTTTAAGACAAAAATACCAATTTTTCGGCTTGACAGTCGACACTCCGCACTAATACACTCGGATCATAATTACTCAACAGCCTGACAAGGGCGTAGTCGGAGGAACCCGCGGTGCTGGAGAATTACCTCCCCATTCTGTTGTTCATTCTGGTCGGTCTGGCGTTTGGAATCGGCCCGATCATCGCCGGTGGCCTGCTGGCACCGCACCGCCCCGACAGCGAAAAACTCTCTCCCTACGAATGCGGCTTCGAAGCATTCGAAGATGCGCGCATGAAGTTCGACGTGCGCTACTACCTCGTTGCCATTCTGTTCATCCTGTTCGACCTGGAAATCGCTTTTCTTTTCCCCTGGGCCATCGTGCTGGAAGAAATCGGCTTGGCCGGTTTCATTGCTATGATGGTATTCCTTGGCATTCTGGTCGTCGGCTTCATCTACGAGTGGATGAAGGGGGCACTAGAGTGGGAATGATTATGGAGGTCACGCTATGAGCATCGAAGGCGTCCTCGAACAGGGCTTCGTCACCACCAAGGCCGATCAACTCATCAATTACATGCGCACCGGCTCGATGTGGCCGATGACCTTCGGCCTGGCATGCTGCGCGGTGGAAATGATGCAGGCCGGCGCCTCGCGTTACGACCTCGACCGCTTCGGCATCGTGTTCCGCCCGAGTCCGCGCCAGTCCGACGTGATGATCGTTGCCGGCACGCTGTGCAACAAGATGGCGCCGGCGCTGCGCAAGGTCTACGACCAGATGGCCGAACCGCGCTGGGTGATTTCCATGGGTTCGTGTGCCAACGGCGGCGGCTATTACCATTATTCCTATTCGGTGGTGCGTGGCTGCGATCGCATCGTGCCTGTCGACATCTATGTTCCCGGCTGTCCTCCGACCGCAGAGGCCTTGCTGTTCGGCATCATCCAGCTGCAGAACAAGATCAAGCGCACCAATACCATCGCCCGCTGACGAGCCATGCCACAGACCGTGGAAGCCCTCTCTTTGTCTCTTGAAAATGTGCTCGGCAGTGCAGTGGAGCAGGCGTTTGTTCGTCTGGGCGAGTTGACGCTCGTCATCAAGCCACAGCATTATGAATCGGCGATGCGCACGCTGCGCGACCATCCCGATTGCCGTTTCGAGCAGCTGATCGACCTGTGCGGCATGGATTATTCCGGCTATGGCGAGGGCGCCTGGGAAGGCGCACGTTTTGCCGTGGTGGTTCATTTGCTGTCGGTGTCAAACAACCAGCGCGTGCGGGTGCGCGTGTTCTGTCCCGACGACGATTTGCCGCTGGTGGCGTCGGTGGTCGATATCTGGCCGGCGGCCAACTGGTTCGAGCGCGAGGCCTTCGATCTGTATGGCATCGTGTTCGAGGGCCACCCCGACCTGCGCCGCATTCTCACCGACTACGGTTTCATCGGCCATCCGTTCCGCAAGGATTTCCCGCTTTCGGGTAACGTCGAGATGCGCTACGACCCGACCCAGCAACGCGTGATCTACCAGCCGGTGTCGATCGAGCCGCGCGAAATCACCCCGCGCATCGTGCGCGACGAAAGCTATGGGGAAGGGCGCTGATGGCCGAGATCCGCAACTACACAATGAATTTTGGCCCGCAGCACCCGGCCGCGCACGGCGTGCTGCGGCTGGTGTTGGAACTCGACGGCGAGGTGATCCAGCGCGCTGATCCGCACATTGGTCTGTTGCACCGCGCCACCGAGAAGCTGGCCGAGCACAAGACCTTCATCCAGTCGGTACCCTACATGGACCGTCTCGACTACGTGTCGATGATGGTCAACGAGCACGCCTATGTGATGGCGATCGAGAAACTGCTCGGGATCGAGGTTCCCGAGCGCGCGCAGTACATCCGCGTGATGTTCGACGAGATCACCCGCATCCTCAACCATCTGCTGTGGCTGGGCGCGCACGCGCTCGACGTCGGCGCGATGACGGTGTTCCTGTATGCCTTCCGCGAGCGCGAAGACCTGATGGATGTCTACGAGGCGGTGTCGGGTGCACGCATGCACGCGGCCTATTACCGCCCCGGCGGTGTCTATCGCGACCTGCCGGACACGATGCCGCAGTACCAGGCGCAGCACACCCGCAACGAGGCGACGATGAAGTCGATGAACGCCAACCGCCAGGGTTCGCTGCTTGACTTCATCGAGGACTTCACCCAGCGCTTCCCGACGTATGTCGACGAGTACGAAACCTTGTTGACCGACAACCGCATCTGGAAGCAGCGCACGGTCGGTATCGGCGTGGTCTCGCCCGAGCGCGCCAAGGCGCTGGGCTTCACCGGCCCGATGCTGCGCGGTTCCGGCGTCGAGTGGGACCTGCGCAAAAAGCAGCCCTACGAGGTCTATGACCGCATGGATTTCGACATCCCGGTCGGCACCAACGGCGACTGCTACGACCGCTATCTGGTCCGGGTCGAGGAAATGCGCCAGTCCAATCGCATCGTCAAACAGTGCATCGACTGGCTGCGCAGGAATCCCGGCCCGGTCATCGTCGACAACCACAAGGTCGCGCCGCCCGATCGCCTGTCGATGAAGCAGAACATGGAAGAGCTGATCCACCACTTCAAGCTCTTCACTGAAGGCATGCACGTGCCGGCAGGCGAGACCTACGCCGCGGTCGAGCATCCCAAGGGCGAGTTCGGAATCTACCTGGTGTCCGACGGCGCCAACAAGCCCTACCGTCTGAAAATCCGCGCGCCGGGCTATGCGCATCTGGCGGCACTCGATGAAATGAGCCGCGGCCACATGATCGCCGACGTCGTTGCCATCATCGGCACGCAGGATATCGTTTTTGGGGAGATCGACCGCTGATGTTGTCTCAGGAATCACTCGCGTTGATCGACGTTGAAATCGCCAAATATCCAGCCGACCAGAAGCAGTCGGCGGTGATGGGTGCGCTGCGCATCGCGCAGACCGAGAAGGGCTGGCTGAAGCCCGAGTTGATCGAGTACATTGCCGACTATCTGGAGATGCCAGCGATCGCGGCGTACGAGGTCGCGACCTTCTACAACATGTACGACACGAAACCGGTAGGGCGGCACAAGATCACCTTGTGCACCAACCTGCCGTGCGCGCTGAGGGGGGCGAACGAGATCGCCGAGCATTTGAAAAACAAACTCGGCATCGGCTTTGGCGAGACCACCGAGGACGGCCGCTACACGCTGAAGGAAGGCGAGTGCATGGGTGCCTGCGGCGATGCGCCGATGTGCCTGCACAACAATCACACCATGCACACGCATCTTACCCCCGAGATGGTGGACGAACTCCTGGACAAGCTGAAATGAGTTTGCTCACGCCCACCCACCAGGTCTGCAGTTGGACGCAGGCGCTCGACGATCCGGCGTCGCTGGCGACCTATGTCGCCAATGGCGGCTACCAGGCGTTGCGTCGCGTCGTCACCGAAAAGGTGTCGGGTGACGCCATCATCGCCGAACTCAAGACCAGTGCCCTGCGCGGTCGCGGCGGTGCAGGCTTCCCGACGGGACTGAAGTGGAGCTTCATGCCGCGCGCGTTCCCGGGCGACAAGTACATCGTCTGCAACAGTGATGAGGGCGAGCCGGGTACCTTCAAGGATCGCGACATCCTGCGCTACAACCCGCACCAAC
>DATCTE010000047.1:0-4958 GCA_036568085.1 Thiobacillus sp. | reverse complement strand
ACCACCTGGGCGGTCCCGCCGGTCTTTGTCAGCTCTTGATGTATTCGACGATCTTGTTCATCGACTTGTCGGCCATCTTGGCCTTGTTGACGGTCACCGGGGGCGTCTCCTCGGTGCCACCGGAGACTGCGGCAATTTCGTTAACGTCCAGCTCGCGCGGCGCCTTGTTCTTTTCATCGTTCGATTTCATGCATGTCCCCTAGGGAAGTCGGAATTGTGAGCTCAGTCACAGTTGTGCCTGGCCACCCGACTTCTAACAACGCATTTCAGCCGGGTCAATTCGAATCGACTCCCTCTCGTGTCGTGGACAACGAAAACCCGCACAAATGACCCCTTACGCTAACGAGGTTAGCGTCCCTGCTCAGGCGGTTCTTCGGCCTGGACCTCGCCCCGGCTCATGCGCAGTACCCGATCGGCGGACGAAATCGTCTCCGGCCGATGCGCAATGATGATTCTCGTCAGCGCCATGGACTTGATCGCATCGTTGACCAGTCGCTCGCGTTGCACGTCGAGGCTGCTCGTGGCTTCGTCAAGGAACAGCAGGCGCGGTTCCCGGTAGAGCGCCCTCGCCAGGATGATGCGCTGCTTCTGGCCACCCGACAGCGCCGTGCCCATGTCACCGATGAGCGTGTTGTAGCCCATGGGCATGGCCATGATTTCCTCATGCACGCCTGCCAGCGCCGCGGATTCCTCCACGCGGCCCTGGTCGAGGTCGGTAGCGAAGAAGGCGATGTTCTCGGCAACGGAACCGGCGAAGAGCTGGTCGTCCTGCATCACCGCGGCGGAGAACCGACGGAAGGCGGGCCCGTCGAGCTTGCCCATGTCCACGCCGCCCACCTCGATGCTGCCCTTCGTGGGGGTCAGCAGGCCCAGCATCAGCTTCACCAGGGTCGTCTTGCCGCAGCCCGAGGCCCCGACGATGGCCAGCGACTCGCCATCCTCGACGCGGAACGAGCAGTCCTTGAGTATCCAGGGCTCGCCTTCCGCGTAACGGAACCACAGTCCCTTCACCTCCACGGAAGCGTCCGCGGGCTCGGCGACCTCCCCCTCCTCGGCGAACCGCCGCTCGGGATCGGTCAGGATGATATCCGCGAGCCGCTCGCCGTGCATGCGCAGCATCCGGAACTCGACCCATTTGTCGATCAGACCGTTTGCCCGCTGCGCGAACTGATCCTTGTACGCGATATAGGCGACCAGCATGCCGGCCGAGAACACCCCGTCCAACGCCAGCATGGCGCCGGCCCAGATGACGATCACCCGTTCCACGCCGAACACCAGCGAGGCCGCGGAGTTGAAGCCGATGCCCAGCCGCGACAGGTGCAGGTCGCGATTGATCGTCTCGACCAGCAGGTTCTGCCAGCCGGCCCGGCGCAGGTTCTCGCTGCCGGTCAGCTTGACGCTCTGCACGCCGCGGATGGTTTCGAGCAGGTGGCTTTGCTGCCGCGCCTCGCATACCAGCTGTTGTTCGGTGGCCACGCGCAGCGCCCGGTAGGCCAGCGTGCGGATCAGCACGTAGATCACGACGGCGACCAGCGTGATCACCGCCAGCCGCGTGCTGTAGAACAGCATCATCGTCAGCGTCGCAAGGGCCATCATGCCGTCGAGCACGGCTTCGACGAAGCTCGTCGAGAGGGTCCGCTGGATCTCTTGCGTCGCCGACATCCTGGAGACGACGTCGCCGAGATGGCGCTTCTCGAACCAATCCTGCGGCAGCCTCAGCAGGTGGCTGAGCACGCGCACGTTCCACTGCACGCTGATGGTGTTGGACAGGTACACCACTGCCCAGCTGCGCACCGCGGAAAACCCGACCTGGAACAACACCACCAGCAGGAATCCCATGGCCAGCATCGTCAGCAGGCTTCGGTCGCCGGACAGCAAGGCCTGGTCGATCGTCCACTGCAGGTAGAGCGGCGTCAGCAGCAGGAATAGCTGCAGCACCAGCGACAGGCCGAGAATCTGAAGCAGCGACTGCACCAGTCCCTGCATCGGTCCCGTGAGCTGCCCGATGCCGACATGCGGCGGCCTCTCCTGCTTCTTGAAGGCCTCGTTGGGCGCCAGCTCGAGCGCGATACCGGTGAAGTGCGGCGAGGCTTCGGCCGGGGTGAAGACCCGCTCCCCCAGGGCCGGGTCATGGATATGCAGCTTGCCGCCGGCGATGCGCTTGAGGACCACGAAGTGGTTCATGTTCCAGTGCAGCACGCAGGGCAGCTTCAGTTCCCCCAGCTGTTCCAACTCCACCCGCAGCGGGCGTGCGGACAGGCCCAGGCTGGCTGCGATGTCGATCAGCCGGGCCAGATTGGCGCCCTTGAGCGACAGCTGGAACCGGCGACGCAGGCTCGACAGGTCAGACTCGTAGCCGTGGTAGGCCGCCACCATCGCCAGCGAGGCCAGGCCGCATTCGGCGGCCTCTGTCTGCAGGATGACGGGCAGCCGCCTGCTGCCCGTGAAATTCAGGCCCGGGATGCGCCCTCCGGCGACACTACTCATTCTCCACTCCACGCAGCGCATACAGCGGTTCGAACACCCACTCCACCAGCCGCCTGCGCTCGAGCAGGATGTCGGCCTCCAGGGCCATGCCCGGCAGCAGGGCGTGCTCGGCGCCGTAGGCGGAGACCGTTTGCCGGTCCAGCTGCACGACGATCCGGTACACCGGCTCCGAGGAGCGCACCTCGCCCAGCAGGGCCGCCTGCTCGGCAGGCCCCAGGGCACTGTGGGAAACGCGCCTCACCACGCCCCGCTGATGGCCGAACTTCTGGTAGGGAAAGGCCTGGTACCGCAGCTGCACCGTGGCGCCCTCGCGAATGAAGCCCACCGCGCGACTGGAAACATAAAGATGGGCCTCAAGCTCCGCACCTTCCGGAAGCACGGCAAAGAGTGCCTGTCCCGTCGAGACACTCTGGCCGGCGTGGACAAGCTGCGCCGTGATGCGCCCGGTGACCGGCGCCTTGATGCTGGAGCTTGCCCGCGCCGAATTCTCCAGCGCCTCCTGGTCGAGTTCGGCCATGCTTCGCTCGTACTGGGTCTGCAGCAGCACGCTCTGACCCGGAAGCTCCGCCAGCTGGAGCTCCAGCTCGGCGATCTTGCTTCCCGCCCCCACCAGCTCCCGCTCCAGGACTTTCGCTTCGGTCTCGCGTTGCAGCGCCTCCGACTCCACCTGCTGGAGCTGGGTTTCGCTGATGAAGCTGCGTTCGCGCATCCCCCGCGCGCTGGCAAGCGCCTGGTTGGAAAGCTGGGTCTGCCGGTGCCGCGTCTGCAGTTCCTCCCGCATCCGCTGCGATTCCTGGCGCGCGGCCGAGATCTGCGTCTTCAGGCCGGCGGCGCGCTCGTCGATCAGCCGCAGCTGCACCTCCAGCGTCCTGGCCAGTGACGCCTGGCGCTGGGCGATCTGTTCCGCGATCTGGTCGTCCAGCTCCTCGCCGCGGGCATCGGCACGCCCGGACTGCAGCTCGACGAGCAGGCTCCCCGCCTCGACCCGATCGCCTTCTTCGACGAACACCCGATGGGCGATCCCGTTGGCCGGCGCCGCGAGGGATACCAGGCCAAGGTCGGCCCTGAGGCTGCCCGATGCCGGGATACGGGCGCTGTAGCTGCCCAGCACGGCAAAAGCGACCGCGGCCACGCCGACCGCCAACGCGATGACCGTGGCGAGGAGGAACAGCCTGGGACGGGGAATGACGATGCCCTCTGCGCCCCGGTTGGTTCTGGCTTTCAGGGCTTCGGGGCGGAATAGGGACATCGTCGACGGGTGACTGGGCGCCGCAGTGGCCGGCCGAAGACGCTACCACGCATCCGACGGCAAGCGAATACCAACGGGCTGGCGTGGTGCCTGCCAGGTCGATCAGCCCTCTGCAGGCTCCGTAGGCTCGATGCCCGCACAACTGGGAACCGGCGGCGTACGCGGACGCTTGCACAGGGCAGCACGCAAACCCCTTACCGTCTCGCCCACGAAGGCAGGCGGGTCACTGAGCTCACTCAGTGCTGCCTCTGCCCTGCTTATGACTTCCCCTGCGGCAAGAAACTGCTTGGAGTTCACGAGCGCGATGCCTTGCACGTTCATCGCCATCACCGTTGCCTGGTGGGGCCCCGGATATACACGACGCCCCATCGCCTCCGCTTCGGCGGCGATGGCCAGGCTCTGCTCGAGGTTCCCGCGCTTGAGATGCTCCAGCGCCAGGTCAGTCAATGGCGTCACCAGTAGCGGATGGTCGCCACCGAAGATGCGGCGCCTCATCTCAACGGACTGCTTGCGAAGTTCAAAAGCTTCTTCGGGCTTACCGAGGTCATCAAGGACAAACGCACGGTTGTTCAATGCCTGCGCGGTTTCGATGCTGCCTTCGGGATAGGCGGTATCAAGTTCGGAAATTGCCTGCTGGAAGAGGGTATCGGCCTCTTCGGCCTTGCCAAGCCCGTGGGTCGCCGACGCGCGGTTTGCGGTCAGGATCGCCCGCGCCCCCGCCGACAGCTCCTTGGTCACTCCCTCTGCGGCGTCGGTGGCCGCATTGAAATAGTCAATCGCCTCGGCGTACTCCTCGTTCTCCAGGTGGTGCCGACCCAGATTATTGAGGGCAATGTAATACACGTATTCGTTGCGATGATCGTATGCCTCCAGGTCGGCGACGACGGCCCGCAACATCTCGCCTGATTCATCAGTGCGGCCCTGGGCATGGCGCAGCTGAGCGATCGCCTCCCTCACCTGAAGCGCTTCCAGTGAGTCGGCCCCGGAGACCACGGTGTGCTCTTCAAGTGCCTTGCGCAGGTTCCGCTCCGCGAGATCCAGGTTGTTCCGATCGATCATGCTGTAGCCCAGCGTGAATCGGATCGGCGCGGACAGGTCCGGCCGTCCGGCGAACTTCTCGTCCACCAAAGGCATCGCGGCCTCGATCGCCTCTCCGAGCGTCGGGTCGCCGCCGGAGTCAAAAGGATTCGAGAACTTGAGCACGTACTGGAGGAATTCGTTC
>DATCTE010000046.1:0-3441 GCA_036568085.1 Thiobacillus sp. | reverse complement strand
ATGGCGCGGAGGAAGCATCGGAACCGCAGCCGCACAGCGTCCTCATCGTGGAAGACGAACCCGTACAGCGCGAGATGTACCGGCTGAAGTTCGCCGAATGGGCGCTGCCGGTGAACCTGTACCTGGCCCAGGATGGTTTCGACGGACTGGTCATGGTCGGCAAGTACGCCCCCGAACTGGTGATTGCCGACCTTTCCATGCCGGGCATGGACGGTTTCGAGATGATCCGCCGGCTGACACAGAACACCGAGATAAGCGTTCCCGCGATCATTGTGGTGACCGCGCTGGCTGCACCGGAAATCGAAGCCCATGGCGGCTTGCCGGCAGACATTCCGGTCTATTCAAAGCCCATCCCCCTCGGCGTTCTGAAGCACATTGTCGAGCGAACCCTTCGACAGTCCGCACGCTGACGCCATGCCCTCCCCTCTCCTCGACTGAGCCTCCATGCCTACTTCGATCGAGGCCACCCTCACCCGCCTGCGCAACGAATTCATCACCATACTGCCCGCACGCATCGACATGCTGGAGCAGCTCCTGGTCAAGATCGCGCAGGGTGAGAAAGGTGCGGGCAAGATGCTGGAACACGCCGCACACAGCCTGGTCGGCGCCGCAGGCGTGCACCGCCTGATGGACATTTCGGCCGCCGCGCGCAAGCTGGAAACCGTGGCGGCCAGCCTGCCGGTCGAGGGACGGACGGACGAACCCAAGCTCTTCGCCCTGCACAAGGCGCTGGCCAGGCTCGCAGCGGCCGCGGACGATCCGGTTTACGGTTTCGTGCCGCCGCCGGGGGCTCGCCAGCCCCTGCAGGTCGCGGTAGTGGGAGCCGACACCGACCGGACGCTGTGGCTGCGCTCGGTGCTGGAAGACGGCGGCTATCGGGTGGCCGTGATCGACCGCCCGGCCGACTGCGCGCAAGCCTGGTGGAACCGGGACCGCCCGGTGGCACTGATCGTGGACCTGGATTCATTCGGCAACGACAGCGCGGCGGTGAAACCCGTCGCCGATCTGAAGGTGCAACGGTTTCCGGGCGCCTCCCTGATTTTCCTGTCGTCACGGCATGACATCGAATCCAGGCTCGCCGCTTACCGTGCAGGCGCCACCCGCTACCTGACCCTGCCGGTCAATCGCGAAGCACTGCTCCGGAGCCTGTCCGGCTCGGAGAAATACGCATCGACCCAGTCCTACCGGGTGCTGCTGGTCGACGACGATCCCGAGCAACTCGCCGCGCAATCGCTGAGCCTGCGCGAGGCCGGCATGGAAGTGCGCGAGACGGACAATCCGCTCGAGGTGCCTGACCTGCTGGGCAGCTTTGCAGCCGAGGTCCTGCTGCTCGACATGCACATGCCGCAATGCAGCGGCCCCGAGCTGGCGGCCATCCTGCGCGGCGACGGTCGCCACGACCTCATTCCCATCGTCTACCTGTCGGACCAACCTGGCAGCAGCCCGCAGTATCTCGCACTCGCCCAAGGCGGCGAGTATCTGCTCGCCAAGCCGGTGGATGCGCGCCAGTTGGCACTGGTTGCCACCCTGTGCGCGAAACGCTATCGGCAAACACAGGAGCAGGTCGATACCCTGCGTACGACCCTCTACGAACGTGAGCGCCAGCAGCATGCGCTCGATGCGCACGCGATCGTCAGCATTACCGACGCCGCCGGCAATATCCTGTACGCCAACGACAGGTTTTGCGAGGCGAGCGGGTACAGCCGCCACGAACTGGTTGGCAAGAATCACCGCATCGCCAAATCGGGCATGCACCCCACCGAGCTATACGCCGACCTCTGGCAGACCATCACGCGCGGCTTGATCTGGCACGGTGAACTCTGCAACCGCCGCAAGGATGGCAGCCTCTACTGGGTGGAAACCACCATCGTCCCTTTCCTCGACGACGAGGGACTGCCCTACCAATACATTTCCATCCGTACAGACATTACCCGCGTCAAGGAAGCCGAGCAGCGCCTCGCGCGCAGTCAGGCCTATGCCAACATCGGCACCTGGGACTGGCACATCGAGACCGGCGACCTTTACTGGTCCGAGCGAATTGCCCCGCTGTTCGGCCACCCCGAAGGCACGCTTGAAACCACCTACGGGAACTTCCTTGCCGCCGTGCATCCGGACGACCGGCAGAAGGTTGCCGATGCCGTCAAGGCCTGCGTCGAACATGGCGCCGAGTACAACATCGAGCACCGTGTCGTGTGGCCGGACGGCAGTGTGCGCTGGCTGCTCGAACGGGGCGACGTGGTGCGCGATGTGGCCGGCATTCCCCTGCGCATGTTGGGCGTGGTGCAGGACATTACCGAGCGAAAGCTCGCCGAAGTGGCGCTCGAGGCGTCACAGCGCCTCGCACGGCTCGGAAACTGGAGAGTCGATCTCGCCACGGGAAAGATCACCTGGTCGAAAGAGGTCTATACCCTGTTCAACCGCAACCCCCGCGACTACGTCCCGACGCTGCCAGACTACTATGCCGAGCTCACCCATCCGGAAGACGTCGACAAGGTGCAGGAGGCACAGCGGCTCATCCTCGAGAATGCCGGCCCGCAACGCGTCGATCACCGCATCCTGTGGCCCGACGGCACCGTGCACTGGGTGCACCTCGAGGGCTATGCCGAACGGGATGCCGCCGGCACGCCCGTGGCGTTAACGGGGATGGTGCAGGACATCACCGAGCGCAAGCACACGGAGATGGCGCTGGAGGAAAGCCGCAAGCGGCTGGAAGAGGCGCAGAGCCTCGCCAGGCTCGGTTACTGGACGGCCGACCTGACCACCGGCGCGCTGCAATGGTCGGACGAAATCTACCGCATCTTCGGTTTCGACCCGGCGCAGTTCACGCCCAGCGTCGAGGCCTTCGCGCGCGCCGTCCATCCCGACGACGCCGAACTCATCCTTGCCAGCGAGCGGCGCGCTGCCGAAACCGGTGTACATGACGTGGTGCATCGCATCGTGCGGCCGGACGGCGAGGTGCGCTACGTCCACGAACTCGCGCACGCCAGGGTCGACGCAAATGGCCAGTTCCTGCAACTGGCCGGCACGATCCAGGATGTGACCGAACTCAAGCAGGCGGAACATGCCATGCTGCAGGCCAAGGAGGCCGCTGAATCCGCCAGCCGTGCCAAGAGCGAATTTCTGGCGAGCATGAGCCATGAGCTGCGCACGCCGCTCAATTCCATCCTCGGCTTCGCCCAGCTGTTCAGCATGGACCCCAGACTGCCGCCGCACAGCAAGGAGTACGCCCATGAGATCGAACGTGCCGGCCAACATCTGTTGTCGCTGGTCAACGACCTGATCGACCTGACCCGCATCGAGGCGGGCAAGCTGGACCTGTTCCCCGCGCCGGTGAGCGTGAAGGCCGTGGTGGCGGACAGCCTGGCGATGGTCGCGCCGATCGCGCGCGACCGCGGCATCCAGCTGATCGACGCCGGCGGCACTGGCAAGGACACCATCGTG
>DATCTE010000045.1:0-2246 GCA_036568085.1 Thiobacillus sp. | reverse complement strand
CCCCAAGCTGAACCGGCCTGAACCGGGCCTGACGCCCGCCGCCCGAAACGTGAGAAAATAGTCGGCTCTGCGCATCGCCGTCCCATGCGCACCCCTCGCAACCTCACCTTCCAGGACTGAATCCATGAGCGAACTCATCATCGAAGACCTCGTCGTCGGCAGCGGCGACACCGCCAGCGCCGGCCAGTACGTGTCGGTGCACTACACCGGCTGGCTCACCAATGGCCAGAAATTCGACTCCAGCGTCGACCGCAACGACCCGTTCGAATTCAAGCTCGGCATGGGCCAGGTCATCCCCGGCTGGGACCAGGGCGTGGCCGGCATGCAGGTCGGCGGCAAGCGCAAGCTGACCATCCCGCCGAACCTGGCCTACGGTTCGCGCGGCGCCGGCGGTGTGATTCCGCCGAACGCCACCCTGGTGTTCGAAGTGGAACTGCTGGGCGTCAACTAAGTCCTTCATTTATCCGCGTACTCTGCGGATAAACACGCCATGACCCACGCCCTGTTTTCCCACCGCAAGCACTGGGCGGCCCGCTTCGGCACCGCCCCCTTCCTGCCGATGTCGCGCGCCGAGATGGCCGCGCTCGGCTGGGATGCGTGCGACGTGATTCTCGTCACCGGCGACGCCTACATCGACCATCCCAGCTTCGGCATGGCGCTGGTCGGGCGGCTGCTGGAGGCGCAGGGCTACCGCGTCGGCATCATCAGCCAGCCCGACTGGCACTCGGCCGAGCCTTTTCGCGCGCTCGGCCAGCCGACGCTGTACTTCGGCGTCACCGCGGGCAACATGGACTCGATAGTCAACCACTACACCTCCGACCGCAAGATCCGATCCGACGACGCCTACACCCCCAACGCCGAGCCGAACAAGCGCCCCGACCGTGCCGTCACGGTCTACGCCCAGCGCTGCCGCGAAGCCTACCCCGGCACGCCGGTGATCATCGGCTCGATCGAGGCATCCTTGCGCCGCATCGCGCACTACGACTACTGGTCGGACACCGTGCGCCGCTCGGTGCTGCCGGATTCGAAAGCGGATCTTTTGATCTTCGGCAACGCCGAGCGCGCGCTGCTCGACGTCACCCACCGCCTCGCCAAGGGCGAGAAGATCGGCGACATCCGCGACGTGCGCGGCACCGGTTTCATGGTGGCGCACGACTGGAAGCCCCCCACGCAGGAGGCGGGAATCGAAGGCGGCTCAAACTGGATCGAGGTCCTCTCGACCGAGCTCGACACCCCAGGCGCCGTCGACGCCCACGTCGACCCCTACGCGATGACGCCGGACGGCCCCACCGCACAGACGCCTGAAGGCACAGCACCCGTCCGCATCGTACCCAAGGCCGAGCGGCTCGCCGCCAAACAGGAAGCACGCGCACGCACCGTCATCCGCCTGCCCGATTACGACCAGGTGAAGAACAACCCGGTGCTGTACGCCCATGCCTCGCGCGTGTTCCACCTCGAATCGAATCCCGGCAATGCGCGCGCCATGCGGCAGGCGCACGGCGAGCGCGATGTCTGGCTCAACCCGCCGCCGATCCCGCTTTCCACCCCGGAAATGGATGCGGTGTACGACCTGCCCTACGCGCGCGCGCCGCACCCGAGCTACGGCGACGCCAAAATCCCGGCGTGGGAGATGATCCGCTTCTCGGTCAACATCATGCGCGGCTGCTTCGGCGGCTGCACCTTCTGCTCGATCACCGAGCACGAGGGCCGCATCATCCAGAGCCGCAGCGAGGATTCGGTGATCAAGGAAATCGAGGCGATCCGCGACAAGACGCCAGGGTTTACGGGCGTCATCTCCGACCTCGGCGGGCCGACGGCCAACATGTACCGCATGGCGTGCAAGTCGAAGAAGATCGAGCACGCCTGCCGGCGCCTGTCCTGCGTATTCCCCGACATCTGCGACAACCTCAACACCGACCACACGCCGCTGATCCACATGTACCGTCGCGCACGTGCGGTGCCGGGGGTGAAGAAGATCCTGATCAGTTCGGGGCTGCGCTACGACCTCGCCGTGCGTTCACCCGAATACGTGAAGGAACTGGTACAGCACCATGTCGGCGGCTATCTGAAGATCGCCCCCGAGCACACCGAACCCGGGCCGCTGTCCAAGATGATGAAGCCCGGCATGGGTGCCTACGACCGCTTCAAGGACATGTTCGAAGCGGCATCCAGGGCGGTCGGCAAGAAGCAGTACCTGATTCCCTACTTCATCGCCGCCCATCCTGGCACCACCGATGAGGACATGA
>DATCTE010000044.1:0-9220 GCA_036568085.1 Thiobacillus sp. | reverse complement strand
GTGGGTTGGGGGGCAGGAAGGGGTGCAGGGGGCTGGGCGGGCGGGTGCACTGCACAGGCTGACAGCAACAGCACGAACAGCCACGGACTTGCGCGTAACAACATCACGGGTGAAGATGACTCACATCGAAAACACGCATCGAGTATAACAATGGAAGGGCGGGTTGAATGGAGAGCAATGGGCTGGGCTGGTTGGTGCTGGAAGCCGCAATCGCGGCAGGGCTGCTGCTGTTTGTCGTGTGGTGGACAATGAAGAAGTGAGAATGGGTAAGCAGGAAACGGTAAGCGGTGAGCAGTGAGCAGATAAACCGCTTGCTGCTTACCGTCTACTGCTTACTCAATGCAATACCCTGGGCATCGACAGGGTGAACGGAGGAATCTCGGCTTCGAACTTGTTGCCGTCTTCCGCCACCATCTGGTAGGTGCCGCGCATGGTGCCGACCGGTGTCGCCATCGCGGTGCCGCTGGTGTACTCGAAGCTCTCGCCCGGCCGCAGCAGCGGCTGTTCGCCCACCACGCCGAGCCCCTTGACTTCCTGGGTGACGTTTTCGGCGTCGGTGATGATCCAGTGGCGCGAAATCAGCTGTGCCGCCACGGTGCCGGAGTTGGCGATGGTGATGGTGTAGGCGAACACGTAGCGATCCGCCGAGGGGTCGCTCTGCTCGGCCAGGTACGTCGTATCGACGCTGACGCTGATCTGGTATTTCTTGCCTTCGGCCACGGGTTCGCTCGACGGGATGGAATGCGCGGAGTGTAACGCAATGACGTGACGGGCTGGTAAAATGGCCGGGTTTCCCGAAAATCCGCAGAAATCCCAGGAGCCCTTCCCATGACGTACCGCATCGCCCCGTCCATCCTGTCCGCCAACTTTGCCAAGCTGGGCGAGGAAGTCGACAACGTGCTCGCCTCCGGCGCCGACATCGTCCATTTCGACGTGATGGACAACCACTACGTGCCCAACCTCACCATCGGTCCGCTGGTGTGCGAGGCGCTGCGCAAGCATGGCGTCACCGCGCCGATCGACGTGCACCTGATGGTGAAGCCGGTCGACCGCATCATTCCCGATTTCGCCAAGGCCGGCGCCACCTACATCACCTTCCACCCGGAAGCGTCCGAGCACATCGACCGCACCATCGGTCTGATCAAGGAAAACGGCTGCAAGGCCGGCCTGGTGTTCAACCCGGCCACCCCGCTCGACGTGCTGGAATACACGCTGGACAAGCTCGACATGGTGCTGCTGATGTCGGTCAACCCCGGCTTCGGCGGCCAGAAGTTCATCCCCTACGTGCTGGATAAGGCGCGCAAGGTGCGCAAGATGATCGACGACCGCGGCCTCAAGGTGAACATCGAGATCGACGGTGGAGTCGGCCCGGCCAACATTGCCGAAGTCGCGCGTGCCGGCGTCGACACTTTCGTGGCCGGCTCTGCCGTATTCGGCGCCGCCAAGGACAGCGACCCGCAGCGCTACAACAGCATCATCGCTGCGATGCGCGCGGAACTGGCGAAGGTCTGAAAACCGGTAAGGGGTGAGCAGTGAGCGGGGAGCGGAAACATCCGCGGACCGCGCCGCTCACCGCTTGCTGCTCACTGTTTACCGCTTACCCAAAAAATGAATTTCCCCCTCCCGATCAAAGCCGTCGTCATCGATCTCGACGGCACCCTGCTCAATACCGCGCCCGACCTGGCCTATGCTGCCGAGCTCATGATGGCCGAACTGGGCCTGCCGTGCCCGTCGCTGGAAACGATTTCCACCTACATCGGCAATGGCGTGTCGCGCCTGGTCAAGCGCGTGCTGACCGGCGACATGGACGCCGAGCCGGATGCAGCCCTGTTCGAGAAGGCCATCGCCTCGTACAACAAGCATTACAGCGCCCACGTGTCGCTGCATTCGCGGCCGTTTCCCGGCGTGGTCGAAGGCCTGCAGGCATTCAAGACGATGGGGCTGCACGTGGCCTGCATCACCAACAAGGCCAAGGTGTTCACCCATCCGCTGCTGAAGGACACCGGTCTGTTCGACTACTTCGAGCTGATCCTCTCGGGCGACACGCTGCCCAAGCGCAAGCCCGACCCGCTGCCGCTCTTGCATGCCTGCGAAGTGTTCAAGGTGAAGCCGGCCGAACTGCTGCTGATCGGCGACTCGCTCAACGACACCCAGGCAGCGCGCGCGGCCGGCTGCCCGGTGTTCTGCGTGCCCTACGGCTACAACCGCGGCCGTCCGGTGGCCGAGCTCGACCTCGACGCAGTGGTGCCGAGCCTCGCCGAGGCGGCGAAGATGATTGCGAAGGCCGCCTGATCATGGGGATCGCCGTGAACGACAAGCGATGGTGACAGGGGAACGCATCCGCACGTTTCGCCTTTTGCCATCCACCTTATTCACGGACTCGCCATGACTGAACAAGACTTTTTCGACCTCGCCCGCCAAGGCTACAACCGCATCCCGCTGGTGCGCGAACTACCCGGCGACCTCGAAACGCCGCTGTCGGTGTACCTCAAGCTCGCCAACGCGCCCTACGCTTATCTGCTCGAATCGGTGGTGGGCGGCGAGCGCTTCGGGCGCTACTCCTTCATCGGCCTGCCGGCGCGCACGGTGCTCAGGGTTCGCGCCCATCTGCTGACGGTGGAAACCGCCGGCCAGGTGGTCGAGGAGTACACGCTGTCCGACCCGCTGGATTTCATCGCCGACTTCCAGGCACGCTTCCAGGCCGCGCCGGTGGCGGGACTGCCGCGCTTCACCGGCGGCCTGGCCGGCTACTTCGGCTACGACACCATCCGCTACATCGAGAAGCGGCTGGCGGACAAGCACAAGGACGACGTGCTGCACACGCCGGACATCCTGCTGATGCTGACCGAGGAACTGGCGGTGTTCGACAACCTCGCCGGCAAGCTTTACCTCATCACCCACGCCGACCCGATGCAGCCCGATGCCTATGCGCAGGGGCATCTGCGTCTGGCCGAACTGGCCGACAAGCTGCATGCGCCGGTGCATCTGCCGGCCGAGCCGGCGGTGGCGGAAGACGAGCCGAGCTCCGAATTCGGCGAGGCCGAGTTCAAGGCGGCGGTGCAGAAGGCCAAGGACTACATCGCCGCCGGCGACGTCATGCAGGTAGTGCTGTCCCAGCGCATGGCGCGGCCGTTCGCCGCCTCGCCGCTGTCGCTGTACCGCGCGCTGCGCAGCCTGAATCCCTCGCCCTACATGTTCTTCTACGACCTCGGCGGCTTCCATATCGTCGGCTCGTCGCCGGAAATCCTGGTGCGGCTCGAGGGCGACCTCGTCACGCTGCGTCCCATCGCCGGCACCCGCCCGAGGGGCCTCACGCGCGAGGACGATCAGCGCCTGGCCGAGGAACTGCTGGCCGACCCCAAGGAATGCGCCGAGCATCTGCAACTGCTCGATCTCGGCCGCAACGACACCGGCCGCGTCGCCGTCACCGGCAGCGTCAAGGTCACCGAGAACATGCAGATCGAGCGCTACTCGCACGTCATGCACATCGTCTCCAACGTCGAGGGAAAATTGAAGCCGGGCCTGTCCGCGCTCGACGTGCTGCGCGCCAGCTTCCCGGCCGGTACCGTGTCGGGCGCGCCCAAGGTGCGGGCGATGGAAATCATCGACGAACTCGAACCGAGCAAGCGCGGCATCTACGCCGGCGCGGTCGGCTATCTCGGCTTCAACGGCGACATGGACCTGGCGATCGCCATCCGCACCGCTGTTGTGAAGGACGGCATGCTGTACGCGCAGGCCGGCGCCGGCATCGTCGCCGACTCGGTGCCCGCCAGCGAATGGATGGAAACGCTGAACAAGGCGCGTGCCGTGGTGCGTGCCGCCGAGCTTGCCCAGGCGCGCTTCGGCGGCGAGGCGGTCGACTAGCGCGAACCCGGTCCATCCAACTCGCTGGAGGCAACGCGATGAAAACGTATATCGCACTCTTTCGCGGCATCAACGTTGGCGGGAACAGCACGCTGCCGATGAAAGAACTGGCGGCGGTGCTGGAAGGACTCGGCCTGCGAGGTGTCGAGACCTACATTCAGAGCGGCAACGTGGTGTTCCAGGGCAAGGCAGTCGATACCGCGCTGCTGTCGAAAAAAATCGGCGCCGCCATCGGCAAGAGCCACGGCTTCGAACCCTGGGTGCGGTTGCTCGAGATGCCGATGCTGGAACAGGTGATCCGGGGCAATCCCTATCCCGAAGCGGAGGCCGTGCCCGGCACCCTGTACGTGAATTTCCTTGCAAGCGTTCCGCCCCGGCCCAAGCTCGACGGCCTGGAAAAACTCCGGGCTGTGAGCGAACGTTTTCAACTGGCGGGCGACGTGCTCTACCTGCATGCGCCGGACGGCATCGGCCGGTCCAAGCTCGCTGCCGCCCTGGAACGTCTGCTGGGCGTGCCGATGACCAGCCGCAACTGGAACACCGTGCGCAAACTCGGGGACATGGCGCGCGCTGCCTAGCGCCGGCCAGGACCGTCAGCCGTACCGGTCTTTTCCGGGCATGAGCGGAAACCCGGCGTGCGTCATTTGACCGGAACCGTGGCCGACGGCATGGGGTTCGCCCGCACCGCGCCGACCCGGCTGCGCAGATCCGGCAGGAATACGGCCAGCAGGCCGATCAGCGGCAGGAACGAGCACAGCGCGTAGACCGTTTCGATGCCCCAGCGGTCGGCCAGTCCGCCCAGCACGGCGGCGCCGATGCCGGCCAGCCCGAACGCCAGCCCGAAGAACAGGCCCGACACGGTGCCCACCTTGCCCGGCATCAGCTCCTGCGCGTAGACCACCATGGCCGGAAAGGCCGAGGCCAGCATGAAGCCGATGACCAGCGTCAGTCCCGCCGACGCGGCCAGCCCCACGTAGGGCAGCGCCAGCGTGAACGGCGCCACGCCCAGGATGGACAGCCAGATCACCCGCTTGCGGCCGATGCGGTCGCCGATGGGACCGCCCAGCAGCGTGCCCGCCGCCACCGCGAACAGGAAGTAGAACAGGTGGTACTGCGCTTCCTGCGCGCCGATGCCGTAGTGCTGCATCAGGTAGAAGATCAGATAACTGCTGATGCTGGCCAGGTAAAAGAACTTGGAGAACATCAGCGCCATCAGCACCGCCAGCGTGCGCAGCACGCGGCCACGCGGCAGATTGTGGCCGGCGGCGGGCGCGGCCTGTTTCGGCTTGCGGTGCTGGTCGCGGTACCAGACGCCGACGCCTGCCAGCACGATCATGGCCAGCAGCGCGAAGAGCGAAAACATGGCCAGGCTTTTCTGGCCGTGCGGCAGCACGACCCAGGCCGCGAGCAACGGGCCGAAGGCCGCGCCCGCGTTGCCGCCGACCTGGAAGATCGACTGTGCCAGGCCGTGCCGTCCGCCCGAGGCCATGCGCGCCACCCGCGACGCTTCCGGGTGGAAGATCGACGAGCCGCTGCCGACCAGCGCGGCCGCGGCCAGCAGCAGCGGAAACGTGGTCGCCTGCGACAGCAGGAGCAGGCCGGCGAGGGTGAAGCCCATGCCCAGCGACAGCGAGAACGGCTTCGAATGGCGGTCGGTATAGACGCCAACCAGCGGCTGCAGCAGCGAGGCGGTGAACTGGAAGGCCAGCGTGATCAGGCCGATCTGCGCGAAGCTGAGATGGAGTCCGCTCTTGAACAGCGGGTAGCTCGCGATCAGCAGCGACTGCATGGTGTCGTTCAGGAAATGCGAGAAGCTGATCGCGCCCAGTACCTTGAAGGCGGTGCGGTCGGCGTCGGAATGCGCGGTCGTCATGGCGGCAGCCTCGAAAGGATACGAGGCACCAATTTAGGGCTAAAATGCTTGTCCGTCTCGCTGAATTAAGGCATCGACCTTTTCGAAATGGACATTCACCTGCACAGTGGCCAGGATTTGGATCAGGGCCGCATGCCCGTGACCGGCAAGGCCATCGACTACCCCACAGGCCACGTGGTACCCAGCCACAGCCACCCCACCGCCCAGCTCATCCATGCCGTCCAGGGCGTCATGGTGGTCGCCGCCCGGGGCGACCAATGGGTGGTGCCGCCCACGCGCGGGCTCTGGATGCCGGCCCGCGAGCCGCACGGCATCCGCATGGTCGGCGACGTCCAGGTCCGCACTGTCTACATCCGCCCCGACGCCAGCCCGAACCTGCCGGCCGACTGCCAGGTGGTCGGCATCTCGCCGCTGCTGCGCGAACTGATCCTGGCGGCCATCGAGGTGGCGCAGCCCTACGATCCGGATGCGCGCGACGGCCGCCTGATGCAGTTGCTGCTCGACGAAGTGGCGGTGCTGCCCAGCCTGCCGCTGCATCTGCCGCAGCCCACCGATCCGGATTTGCTGGCCATCTGCCGCGTCCTGACCGACGCGCCCGACGATGCCTCCACGCTGGGCGACTGGGCAGGCCGCCTGGGTGTCGACGCCAAGACCATCCAGCGCCGCTTCGCCCGCCAGACCGGCATGACCTTCGGCCAATGGCGCCAGCAGGCGCGCCTGCTCACCGCCCTGGAACAATTGGCCGCGGGCGTGAAGGTCGTCGACGTCGCGCTCAACCTGGGCTACAACAGCCCGAGCGCCTTCGCCATCATGTTCAAACGCCAGTTCGGCGCGTCGCCCAGCAGCTACTTCCGCTGAGCCGCGCCGGTCACCTCGCGATAGCGGAAGCAATCCACCGTATGGTCGTTGACCATGCCCGTGGCCTGCATGTGCGCATACACGATGGTCGAGCCGACGAACTTGAAGCCGCGCTTTTTCAGGTCCTTGCTGATCGCGTCCGACAGCGGCGTGCTGGCCGGCACCTGTCCGATGCCTTTCCACGCATTGTCGAGGGGGCGGCCGTCCACGAAATTCCAGAAGTAGGCATCCAGCCCGCCCGCCGTCCCGCGCAGCGCCAGCGTCGCGCGCGCGTTGGTGATCGTCGATTCGATCTTCAGCCGGTTGCGCACGATGCCCGCATCCGCCATCAGCCGCGCCACGTCCGCCTCGCCGTAGCGCGCGATGCGCTCGACATCGAAATGGTCGAACGCGCGCCGGTAGCCTTCACGCTTCTTCAGGATGGTGAACCACGACAACCCCGCCTGCGCGCCTTCCAGAATCAGGAATTCGAACAGCGCGCGTTCGTCGTGCAGCGGCACGCCCCATTCCTCGTCGTGGTAGGCGCAGTAGAGCGGATCGGTGCCGCACCAGGTGCAGCGGAGGCGGTGGTCGGTCATGGGGATGTCTTGTTGAGGGTTGGACGGTAGTTTGGCACAGCAGACAAGTGACGAAGCTTTATTTCACTTGTTTGGGTTATATGTGTCGACTTTCAGTGCGTCTGGTTTTCGGTGTAATAGATCCAAGGTCTCTGCTTCATTGGCAACACTCCTCCTGCTTGCGCAGTGTCTAGTGTGTTGCATCCACCGGTTGAGTTCGCAGGGTGGAAGCGGACAGTGAGCTTCACCCACCCTGGCTGTCCTCAGGTGCGGCAGTGTGGACTGTCACTCACACAAATAATAGGTGTGTACTAAGCTTTAGTTTGGGAGTATACAAAAAAAAGGGGGGGTAGGCATGCTTGTCAGACCGTGTGTGGTATTGGACGGTGCCTTGACAGTGTCCGAGGTAATAGCACGCCTTGCGCGACAAGGCTACTGGCTGGATTCGACGCATCCTATAGTACGTCCAGTGGTCGAGGAGAGTGCAGGGATCCTCAATCTGCCGGTAGAAGCGGTTGAGAATCAGTTGGCGCGGCCCTTCTCTATCGTCGGCGCGGCCATACGGCGCCAGTGGTACGCCAATATCCTCTGGTATGCACGTCCCCTGGTCGAAGTCATGCTGGCTTGTTATCAGGCTTTGAACGAGGATCAGCCCTTGTTCCTGGTACTGGATTTGCACGAGGAAGACAGCATGCCGCTCATCGCCGCACCCGCTGCCGGCGAGGTACCGGAGAAGGAGGGCGTTGTGCATGCCCGGGGCACGCCGGTTGCGGTCTCGCTCGAGAACTGGGGCGCGCCGGTGGCCATGGCTGCCGCGGTCGGCACGGCTGATCATGCCTCGGGCGTGCTGTATTCGATTCAGGCCACGGATGACGCGGACGATTCTGGCGAACTATTTTCCCTGCCATCGTCGCGTTCGGCAGGCGCTCCAGCCTCTGTCTCCAGGGGGGCATCCGGTGGATTTAACAGAGCATCCCCCCCGCCGCGAGAAGTTCATGCCTGGCCACGCATCGAGGCACCGAACTACGCCCCGGCGCAAAAACCGTTCGATGTCGTCGTCGGACTGTCCATGTCGCAGCAAGCCGGCGTGGCAGGCGGCGAGGTGGTGTTCCTGCCACCACCAGGTATGAAGAGCGTCGATGTCGATGTGGCGCTGGTCGTCGACGGACTCGAGTTCGTCGAGGACAGACTCGGCGCCCCGAAGGGCTGGTCGAGGGCCATGACGGTCGACGTCGACAATCCGGCCGCGGCCCAGGTGACCTTCAAGCTGAAGGGGCTTGAGCCTGACGGACCCGAGCCGGTGCGGTTGGTGCAGTTGGAGGTACGCTACAGCTATGACGGGTCGGTCTGTGGCACGGCATCGCGTCCCATGGTGATCGGAAGGGCTGACGCAACCGACTTGAACCTGCCGACCGATCATGGCACGCCGTGGCTCGACCAACCACAGACTGCCTCGTCGATCAGCGTGAAGCCGGATCTGGATGCGGCCGATCTGACGATCGAGATCCTCAAGACCGACGGTAATATCGCAAAAGGCACCTACACCTGCCGACTGACCTCGCCCCATGCGCTGGCATGTTCGATGGGGCCATTCAAAATCGAACTCGAGAGCGAGGCGAAGGGCTTTGCAAGGGAGATCGTCGACCAACTTGACGCTTATGCGGGCAAACCTGGCGTGGACGGTCTGCTCGTATCCCATGGCAGGCGTATCGCTCGGGCCCTGGGGTTCGGCGTGATCGCAACGCTGCGGGAAGTGGCCGACCGCGTCAAGCCTGCCGTGCCGACCGTCTTGCTGGTCAGCGCAGAACCCTACGTGCCATGGGAACTCGCTTATCTCGAACCGCCACTGGACCCGAAACGACCGAACTATCTCGGTGCCCAGGTGATCGTCGGCCGCTGGCTGAGAGGGCGGGGTGGGGACCAGCAGTACCCGGGGCCGGCGGGGATAATTGACCGGCCGCCGGTCCAACCTCCATCGCAAATCGGCGTCAAGCACATGGCGGTGATGGCCGGCATGTACAAGGCCGAGGCGGGTCTGAGCCGGTTGCCGAAGGCGGAGGAGGAAGCG
>DATCTE010000043.1:0-4006 GCA_036568085.1 Thiobacillus sp. | reverse complement strand
GCCAAACTGCTGATGGTGGTACGGCGAGAAGCAGGCGGACTGCGCCGCTATGTGCATATGGGCACCGGCAATTACCATCCGCGCACAGCGCGCCTGTACACCGATTTCGGCTTGTTCACCTGCAATGAGGAAGTGTGCAGCGATGTGAACGAGATCTTCGTGCAGCTCACGGGACTGGGCAAGGCGAGCAAACTGAAACATCTGTGGCAATCACCGTTCACGCTGCACAGCAATGTCCTGGAATCCATACGCAACGAGATCGCACTGGCCAAGACCGGCAAACCGGCGCATGTCATCGCCAAGATGAACGCCCTGCTGGAGCCGGAGACCATCAATACCTTGTATGAAGCATCGCAGGCCGGGGTGAAGGTCGACCTCATCGTGCGTGGTGTGTGCGCTTTGCGACCCGGCGTGAAGGGGCTGTCGGAGAACATCCGCGTGCGCTCCATCATCGGCCGCTTCCTGGAACACACGCGCATCTTCTACTTCCGCAACGGAGGCAAGGAGGATATCTACCTGGCCAGTGCCGACTGGATGGACCGCAACTTCTTCCGCCGCATCGAAACCGCCTTCCCCGTCCTCAACCCCAAGCTGAAAAAACGGGTGATTGCCGAGGGTCTCAAGCCCTACCTGCGCGACAACGTGCAGGCCTGGGACATGCTGCCCGACGGCAGCTACCGCCGTCGCGCCAAGCGGCGCGCCAAGCCCTACAGCGCGCAGGTCGAACTGCTGGCGCTGCTTACCAGGCGAGCCTAGACGCGCTTCAGCCGACTCCGACGCGGCTGTCCCACTCGCGTGCGGGCCAGACCCATGCGTTGGGCACGCCTGATCACCGACGCGGACACGGACTTGTCCTACAAAGTGTTCGTATCCCACTGACACGTTCACGCCCCGCCAAGCCTTAAGCTGACATCCAGTTCACTGAGCCCAAGAAACCGGCCAGCGAGGCCAGTTCAGCGCTCAGCGAGCGTCTGCAGCTTGAGACAAGGCACTCCACGCAGCTGCCGAAGAATAAAAGTCTCATGCGGCGCAATTTCACTTTTTCTGCATCGAGATCAGATCGATATCAATTGGACGGAAGGCCAAACATGCGAACCACCCCTTTAATATTCAATCTTCTGGGCGCTGCGCTTTTTTCCGCGGGCGCTGTCTCTGCCCACGCGGCCGACGGGCGTTTCTACGACCCCCGCAATGCAGCCAGCCCCACCGGAAAAACTATCGGCTACGAGCTGTACCGCACGATCGGATGCCCCGGACGCGGCCTGCTCGATACGCCCTGCCCGGCGCCTCAAGATGGCGACAGCGATGGTGATGGCGTCATCGACAGCAAAGACAAATGTCCCGACACGCCGAAGGGCACCGAGGTCGACGCCAACGGGTGCCCCATTCCAGTAGCCTCCCCCGTCGAGCCGGCACCGGCTCCCATGACCGAACAGAAACCCGAGGCCGAGCAGCAGGTGGCCACCCCCGAGCCGGCCCCGGCGCCGGCGCCGCATCGCATGGTGCTCGAAGGCGTCAATTTCGATTTTGACCGGGCCACGCTGCGTCCGGAAGACCGCGACGTCATCGACAAAGACTTCGCCACGCTCAAGGAGTGGGGCGATGTCAAGATAGAAGTGGCGGGCCACACCGACAGCATCGGCAGCGATCGCTACAACATGGGCTTGTCGCGGCGCCGCGCCAATACCGTTCGCAGCTATCTGATCAGCAAGGGCATCCGCGCCGACCGCCTGGTGGCCAAGGGCTACGGCGAATCGCAGCCGATCGCCAGCAACGACACCGACGAAGGCAGGGCCCAGAACCGCCGGGTCGAACTGAACCAGATCAAGGAATAAACGCGTTCTGAAGTGCTCTGCAAGCCTGTACCCGGGGACTTCGGTCCCCGTTTTTTTGTCTGTCTTGCGAGCCTTTGCCACAGGCCACCACGTGGCCGCCCCCGCCGAAAGCCGCCCTCCCCGGGCCCGATTTACCCGGCACGAACGGCGTCAGCGGCGACGGACTTGAAAAGCCCGGCGCCGCCCCCATTTCCCGTGCGTTGTGTTCGTTTTACGGGAGATCAAGGCATGTCCGCCACCACCAAAGAAACCCTGGGCTTCCAGGCCGAAGTCAAACAGCTGCTGCAGCTGATGATCCATTCCTTGTATTCCAACAAGGATATTTTCCTGCGCGAACTGATTTCCAACGCCTCCGACGCCGCCGACAAGCTGCGCTTCGAGGGGCTGTCGGATGGCGCGCTGTTCGAGAACGACCCCGACCTCAGGATCCGCGTCGCCTTCGACCGCGAGGCGCGCACGCTGACCATCTCCGACAACGGCATCGGCATGAGCCGGCAGGAAGTCATCGAGCACATCGGCACGATCGCCAAGTCCGGCACCCGCGAATTCTTCAGCCAGCTCTCCGGCGACCAGAAGAAGGACGCCGCGCTGATCGGCCAGTTCGGCGTCGGCTTCTATTCCGCCTTCATCGTCGCCGACCGCGTGACGCTGACCACCCGCCGCGCCGGCCTCACCGCCGAGCACGGCGTGCGCTGGGAATCCGAAGGCGCCGGCGACTACACCCTGGAGACCGTCGAGAAGCCGGCGCGCGGCACCGAGATCGTGCTGCATCTGCGCGAAGGCGAGGACGAATTCCTCTCCGACTGGAAGATCAAGTCGGTCATCCGCACCTATTCCGACCACATCACCCTGCCCATCGTGATGAAGAAGACGGAATGGAAGGACGGCGTCGAGACGCCCACCGACGAGGACGAAACCGTCAACAAGGCCTCCGCGCTGTGGGCACGCGCCAAAAAGGACGTCAGCGACGAGGAATACAACGAGTTCTACAAGCACGTCGCCCACGACTTCGAGCCGCCGCTCGCCTGGTCGCACAACCGCGTCGAGGGCAAGCAGGAATACATCTCGCTGCTCTACGTCCCCTCGCACGCGCCGTTCGACCTCTACGACCGCGAGAAGCGGCACGGCATCAAGCTCTACGTGCGCCGCGTCTTCATCATGGACGACGCCGAGCAGCTGATGCCGCAATACCTGCGCTTCGTCCGCGGCGTCATCGACTCGGCCGACCTGCCGCTCAACGTCTCGCGCGAAATCCTGCAGTCGAGCCGCGACATCGACGCGATCAAGAATGGCTCGGTGAAGAAGGTGCTCGGCCTGCTGGAAGACCTGGCCGAGAACCAGCCGGAGCAATACGCCAAGTTCTGGAACGCCTTCGGCAAGGTCATGAAGGAAGGCCCGGGCGAGGACTTCGCCAACAAGGAGAAGATCGCCGGGTTGCTGCGCTTCGCCTCCACGCACACCGACACCGACGCCCAGGTCGTCTCGCTCAAGGACTACATCGGCCGCATGAAGGAAGGCCAGAGCGCGATCTACTACATCACCGCCGACAGCTTCGCCGCCGCCCAGCACAGCCCGCACCTCGAAATCTTCCGCAAGAAAGGCATCGAGGTCCTGCTGCTGTCCGACCGCGTCGACGAATGGCTGGCGAGCAACCTCACCGAGTTCGACGGCAAGCCGCTCAAGTCCGTCGCCAAGGGCGGCCTCGACCTCGGCGCGCTCGAAGACGAAGCCGAGAAGACCGCGCAGAAGGAAGCCGAAGATGCCATGAAGCCCTTGGTCGAGCGCATCAAGACCACGCTCGGCGAGCGCGTCAAGGACGTCCGCGTCACCCACCGCCTCACCGACTCGCCCGCCTGCCTCGTCACCGGCGAAGGCGACATGAGCGCCAACCTCGAACGCCTGCTCAAGGCCGCCGGCCAGGCCGCGCCCACCGTCAAGCCCACGCTGGAGATCAACCCGAGCCACGCCCTGGTCACGCGGCTGAACGCCGAATCCGACGAAGACCGGTTCAAGGACTGGGCCAACCTGCTGTTCGAGCAGGCGCTGCTGGCAGAAGGCGGGCAGCTCGACGATCCGGCGAGTTTTGTGCGGCGGTTGAATGGGTTGCTGGCGATGTTGCCAAGCTGAGAAAAGCAAAACGGCCGTTCGTGTTGAGCGTGTCGAAACACGAA
>DATCTE010000042.1:0-2800 GCA_036568085.1 Thiobacillus sp. | reverse complement strand
CAACGCGGCACTGACAATGGATGTCGTCCAGCTATCAAACTTAAGGCGCAGCGCGCCTATATCGTCGCCAAACTTCGCCGCAGCTGCCGCCGCCTCGGCGCTCTCGCCCGTCATGGCGTCAAACTGCTCGGCCACATCGTTCATGTATGGCAGAAGGTCGGCGGCCGACTTGCCCATGAGGTCGTTCACCAGCGCGACCTTCGTTGCACCGTCCTCGTAGTTCTGCAGCCGCTTGCTGATCTCGACGAAGACCTTTGCCGGGTCTTTTTTCTCGATGCCGTCGGCGCTGATGCCGATGGCGTCGAGCGCGGCGCGAACCTTGCCGCCCTGCCCGTCGACGTCAGCCATGTTCTTGGCCAGCTTGACGACGACACCGTCTACCGCGCCGAAGTCGGTAGCGGTCATGGCCGCAACCTTGCCGAGCTTCGACAGGCCCTCGACCGAGGCGCCAGTCTTCTGCGCCATGTCGTCCAGGTCGGCCAGCGCGCCGATCGACCTGTTGACCACACCAAGCAGCGCGTCGACGCTGACAGCAACGCCGATCGCTCCCAGCGCAGTGACGGCCATGTTGGCGCCGGCCTGGATCTTGGCCATGGCCTTCTCGGTGTTCTGCGCGGCCTTGTCCATGTCGGACGTGAACCGCGCCATGTTTGTTTCCAGCGATACGACAAGCGAGCCGAGGTTTGCCATGTTGTTCCAAATGAAAGGCCGCTTGCGCGGCCGGTGGTGCTACACGGGTGGTTGCTTCGGGCGCCGGCCGAACAGCGCGGCACGGATCAGGTTGGCCTGCGCCACTGGATCGTCGAGCAACACCGGCTCCTCCTCCGGGAGTTCGCGCTCTTGCCCGCGCCAATGAATAAAGTCCTCAGCCTTGTACGGCTCGGGTCGCGCTTTCGTGTCCCGGTTCACGTTGGCCAAGACCGACGTTGCAACGCCATGCCGCAAATCGGCCACCAGGTCACCGAATGGTTCAAGCTGGTAAAACGCCTGCCACTCGGTGAACTCAGCCGAATCGATCTCCAGCTGGGCCTGCCGTACGCTCTTGCCTAGCTCTTTTGCGAGGCGGAACCAGAATCGCCGCTCTGGCCGCTCCCGGAGTTTTTTGCGGCGTCGCCAACAGCCGCGGGGCCAAGCCCGTTCAAGCGCATCGCAACGGACGCAGGGACGTCAATCGATGCAGCGCTCTTTTTCTGCAGGGCTTCGATGTCGTCCAGGGTAAAGAGAAGCGCGCCGGCTTCATCGATACAGGTGGCCGCCACCAGCGCTGCGGCGAATTTCCCCACCGGTACGCCGCCTTCCTGAGCGATCGATGCGCGGAACTTGTCGCGCTCGGCGCCGGTCATGACGCGGATCCGGACGGTGCCGCCCCACTGTTTGACTTCCACGTCCTCGTGCTTGAGATCGTCGGCCCCGAGGATGGCCGCTTTGTTCAGGAGTCCCATGATCAGGCCCACACCACAGGGCCGGTGATCTTGGTGTCGACCGTGGTTTTCATCACAGTGTTGGTCTGGCCCGAGATCGGGAAGGACTTCACCAGGACGTCAAACGTGGCGACCGTCGCATCGGGGAGCGTGAGTTCCAAGCCGACCGGTTCGCCACTGGTGCGCGCCGCACGCAGGGCAATCTGGCCGGCGTCAGCGCTGAGCAGCTTCACCTCGAAACCGAACTTGCCTTCGTCAACCAGGCCGCTGATGTATTCCTTGGCCTCGCTGTCGAGGTCACTGGTCTCCAGCTCGTCGGCCGAACCATCGAGGCCATTGAAGGACTGCAGGCCGTTAATCTTGGTCAGCACCGGAATCTCAGGAGTTCCAGTGTTGATACGCAGGGTGCTGCCTTGTGCGGAAATTCCGGACATCTGAATACCTCTCAAAATGAAAACGCCGCGCAAGGCGGCGGGAAGTGGGGCTGCATGCGACTCAAGCGCTCAGGCTGAGCCGATCAGTGCAGTAATGGACTTTGTAGCGGGTTGTCATCATGCAGGCGTGGCCGTCGGCATTGGAGAACACCGGCGCATTCGTGCCCACCTCCTCCATCTGGATGAGCCCAGGGGCGAGGAACTGCATGATTGCGGGGTGGGCAAGCTCCATGACCGCATCGGCATCGCGGTCGGGGGTGTCGCCCCGCGAGATCACGCTGACCAGTATCTCGCAAAAGCGGTCGGTGTCGTCGCCAAGGCTGTTCGCGACATCCTCACCGCCACGGTGAACGACCAGCACCGGACTTTCTTCGCGGCGGAATGCGACCGAAATCGAGCGGTGCACCCCAGCTGGGAAGCCGGGAACTGCCTCCAGGACCGCCATCAGGCCTTCGATGTAGGTTTCGCGTAATGTCGTCATGGCCCAACCTTTTCCAATGCGGCGACGTAGAACGTGCCGTTGCCCTTTGCGGCCGGCGTCTGCCGGACCTTGTACGCGGCGCCGGCAATCTGCAGCATGTAGCCGCGCTGCAGCTCGATGTCCGCGCCCTGGTACTCGATGCTGTAGTCGGTGCTGTGCACCATCCCATCGAGCACCACCTGGTCCGGCCGCGAGAAGCTGACATCGAACGGGACGGCAGGCCCGGCAGGCGGCTGATAAACCGCCTCATCGAGCATGCCGGCCTGTTTGAACGCCGGCCAAAGCACTGCGGCGTCGAATGCCATGGTTAGCTGATGACGGCGTCGAGCTTGATCAGCACGGTAGCGGCGCCGCCGGCCTTCGCCTCGACCGCGACGCCGACGCGCGTGTTGCCGACATCGGTGGTGGTCAGGTGCGCGTTGGCGGCGTCCCAGTACAGGACAGCGCCCTGTGCGGCAACGTCA
>DATCTE010000041.1:0-4742 GCA_036568085.1 Thiobacillus sp. | reverse complement strand
CATCGCGGTGGGCATGGCGACCAACATTCCGCCGCACAACCTCACCGACATCTGCACCGCGCTGTTTGCGCTGCTGGACGAACCCGAAATCGACATCGAGTCGCTGATCGGTATCGTCAAGGCGCCCGACTTCCCCACCGCCGGCATCATCTACGGCCTCTCGGGCGTGCGCGACGGCTATCGCACCGGCCGTGGCCGCGTGGTGATGCGCGCCACCTGCCACGTCGAGGACCTCGACAAGAGCGGCGGCAAGCAGGCCATCATCATCGACGAGCTGCCCTACCAGGTGAACAAGGCCAACCTGCTGATCAAGATTGGCGAGCTGGTGCGCGAAAAGCAGATCGACGGCATCGCCGACCTGCGCGACGAGTCCGACAAGTCGGGCATGCGCGTTTACATTGAGCTGAAGCGCGGCGAAAACGCCGACGTGATCCTGAACAATCTGTACAAGCAGACGCAGATGCAGGACACCTTCGGCATGAACATGGTGGCGCTGATCGACGGGCAACCCCGATTGCTCAACCTGAAGGAAATGCTCGACGCCTTCCTGCGCCATCGCCGCGAAGTCGTCACCCGCCGTACCGTGTTCGATCTGCGCAAGGCGCGCGAGCGCGGCCACATCCTCGAAGGCCTGGCAGTGGCGCTGGCCAACGTCGACGAAATCGTCGAGCTGATCAAGTCGTCGGAAACGCCGGTGATCGCCAAGGAGCGCCTGCTCGGCCGTGCCTGGAAGTCGGCGATGGTCGAGGAGATGCTGGCGCGCATCGATCCCGAGTTCTCGCGCCCGGTGAACATCGGCCCCGAATTCGGCCTGCATGCCGACGGCTATCACCTGTCCGAGATCCAGGCGCAGCGCATCCTGGAAATGCAGCTGCAGCGCCTGACCAACCTCGAGTCGGACAAGATCATCGGCGAGTACAAGGAGATCATGGCGAAGATCGCCGATCTTCTGGACATCCTGTCCAATCCGTCGCGCATCACCCAGATCATCCGCGAGGAACTGACCCAGGTGCAGGAGCAGTTCGGCGACGCGCGCCGCTCGGCCATCGTCGAGAACGCGCAGGACATGTCGATGGAAGACCTGATCAAGCCGGAAGAAATGGTTGTCACGCTGTCGCATGGCGGCTACATGAAGTCGCAGCCGATCGACGACTACCGCGCGCAGAAGCGCGGCGGGCGCGGCAAGCAGGCGGCCGGCACCAAGGATGAAGACTTCATCGAGAAGATGTTCATCGCCAACACCCACGACTACATCCTCTGCTTCTCCAACCGCGGCCGCCTGTACTGGCTCAAGGTCTACAACGTGCCGCAGGGCGGGCGCACCGCGCGCGGCAAGCCCATTGTCAACCTGCTTCCGCTGGAAGAAGGCGAGAAGATCAACGCGCTGCTGCCGGTCAAGACCTTCGACGACGACCACTACGTGTTCATGGCGACCAGCAACGGCATCGTCAAGAAAACGCCGCTGTCCGACTTCTCGCGTCCGCGCACCGCTGGCATCATCGCGGTGGGGCTGGACGACGGTGACTTCCTGATCGGCGCCTCGATCACCGACGGCCGCCACGATGTCATGCTGTTCTCCGACGGCGGCAAGGCGGTGCGCTTCGACGAGAACGACGTGCGCCCGATGGGCCGTACCGCGCGCGGCGTGATCGGCATGAAGCTCGCCAAGGGCAAGAAGCTGATTTCCTTGCTGGTCGCCGAGGACGAGAATGACTTCGTGCTGACCGCGACCGAGAATGGCTACGGCAAGCGCACGCCGATCGCCGAATACACCCGTCACGCGCGCGCGACGCAGGGCATGATCGCGATCCAGACCAGCGAGCGCAACGGCCGCGTGGTGGCTGCCACGCTGGTGAAGCCGGACGACGAGATCATGCTGATCACCACCGGCGGCGTGCTGATCCGCACCCGGGTCAAGGAAATCCGCGCCATGAGCCGCGCGACGCAGGGCGTCACGCTGATCAACCTGGACAAGGGTGAAACGCTGATCGGCCTGGAAAAGGTGGCCGAAACCGACAACGAAGAGGAATGAGGGGGACACACGCATGACCATTTATAACTTCAGCGCCGGCCCGGCCGTGCTGCCCAAGGATGTGCTGCAACAGGTGCAGGCCGAGCTGGTCGACTGGCACGGCAGCGGCATGTCGGTGATGGAAATGAGCCACCGTGGCAAGGAGTTCATGGGCATCGCCGCCGAGGCGGAAGCCGACCTGCGCGAGCTGATGGGCATTCCGGCCAACCACAAGGTGCTGTTCCTGCAGGGCGGCGCCTCCTCGCAGTTCGCGATGGTGCCGATGAACCTGCTGCGCGGAAAATCCGGCGCCGATTACCTGAATACCGGCGAGTGGTCGAAGAAGGCCATCAAGGAAGCGAAGAAATACGGCGCGGTGAACGTGGTGGCGAGCAGCGAAGACAAGAACTTCAGCTATGCGCCGACGCAGGACCAGTGGAAGCTGGACCCCAATGCGGCCTACGTCCACTACACGCCCAACGAAACCATCGGTGGCGTCGAGATGTTCTGGACGCCGGAAACCGGCAGCGTACCGCTGGTGGCCGACATGTCGTCGACCATCCTGTCGCGCCCGATCGACGTGTCGAAGTTCGGCCTGATCTATGCCGGCGCGCAGAAGAACATCGGCCCGGCCGGGCTGACCATCGTCATCGTGCGCGACGACCTGATCGGCGAGACGCTGAAAGGCACGCCGACCATGTTCGACTACAAGATCCACGCCGACAACGATTCGATGTACAACACGCCGGCCACCTTCGCCATGTACACGGCCGGACTGGTGTTCAAGTGGCTGAAGAAGAATGGCGGCCTCGCCGCGATGGAGAAGACCAACCGCGAGAAGGCGGGCCTGCTGTACGACTATCTCGACGCGACCGATTTCTACAACTCGCCAGTGGCGAAAGACAACCGCTCGCTGATGAACGTGCCGTTCACCCTCAAGGATGCCGCGCTCGACGAGGCCTTCCTCAAGCTCGCCAAGGAACGCGGCCTGCTGCAGCTGAAGGGCCACCGCTCGGTCGGCGGCATGCGTGCCTCGATCTACAACGCCATGCCGATCGAGGGCGTGCGTGCGCTTGTCGACTGCATGCGCGATTTCGAGAAAAGCCATGGCTGAGCCGCGCAAGATCCTCACGCTGAACGCCATTTCCGCGCGCGGACTGGCGCGGCTGCCCGAGCATTACACGGTCGGCGGCGACGTGGTCGAGCCGGACGGCATCCTGGTGCGCTCGGCCAACATGCACGAGATGGATATTCCGGCCTCAGTGCGCGCGATCGCCCGCGCGGGCGCGGGGACCAACAACATCCCGGTGAAGAAGCTCTCGGAGCGGGGCGTTCCGGTGTTCAACGCGCCGGGCGCTAACGCCAATGCGGTGAAGGAACTGGTGATCGCCGGCATGCTGCTGGGCGCACGCAACCTGGTGCCGGCGCTGAAGTTCGTCGAAGGCCTGTCCGGTACGGATGAAGAAATGCACAAGGCGACCGAGGCCGGCAAGAAGCAGTTCGCCGGCATGGAACTGCCGGGCCGCACGCTCGGCGTGATCGGCCTGGGCGCCATCGGTTCCTTTATCGCTGAAGCTGCGATCAAGCTCGGCATGAACGTGGTCGGCTTCGATCCCGCGATCACGGTCGACGCCGCCTGGCGGCTGCCGTCGCAGGTCAAGCGCGCGGAGAGCGTCGAGGACGTGCTGCGCATGGCCGACTTCGTCACCCTGCACGTGCCGCTGCTGGACGCCACCCGCAACCTCGTCAACGCCCAGCGCATCGCCGTGATGCGTCCCGGTGCGGTGCTGCTGAACTTCGCGCGCGAAGGCGTGGTCGACAATGCCGCGGTGATCGAGGCGCTCGACGCCGGCAAGCTGCATGCCTACATCTGCGACTTCCCGGCCAACGCGCTGAAGGTCCACGCCAGGGCGGTGGCGCTGCCGCACCTGGGGGCGAGCACCGAGGAAGCGGAGGAGAACTGCGCGGTGATGGTGGCCGAACAGCTTGCTGACTACCTGGAAAACGGCAACATCCTCAACGCGGTCAACTTCCCCAACGTCAGCATGGCGCGCGAATCCGCGTACCGCATCGCGATTGCCAACGCCAACGTGCCCAACATGGTGGGGCAGATTTCGTCGCTGCTCGCCGCTGCCGGCCTCAACATCCACAACATGGTCAACAAGTCGAAGGGCGACATGGCGTATACGCTGGTCGACGTCGACAGCGCCGTGACCGCTGCGGTGATGCAGCAGCTTGCCGCGATTGCCGGGGTTCTGGCGGTACGCTACCTGCCGGCATGAAGGACGAAGCACACAGCGCGCCGGGCGCGCAGACCGAACTTGGCGCGCTGCGTGCGCGTATCGACGGCATCGACGACGCCATCCTTAAGCTGGTGTCCGAGCGCGCAGGCATTGCCCAGCAGGTCGGGCGCGCCAAGCAAGGCGAAAGAATCTACCGGCCGGAACGCGAGGCGCAGATCGTGCGGCGCCTGCGCGAAGCCAACCCCGGACCGCTGTCGGGCGACACCATCGAACGCCTGATCCGCGAAATCATGTCGGCCTGCCGTGCCGTGGAAGAAACCACGCGCATCGCCTATCTTGGCCCCGCCGGCACGTTCAGCCAGCAGGCAGTACAGAAGCATTTCGGCCATGAGGCCGAGGCGCTCGCCGAGGCCGACATCGACGCCTGCTTCCAGGCGGTGGAAACCGGCCGTGCCGACTTTGCCGTGGTGCCGGTGGAAAACTCCACC
>DATCTE010000040.1:0-5050 GCA_036568085.1 Thiobacillus sp. | reverse complement strand
GCCTTGGTGGACATGGCCTGCAGCTGGTCCCAGGCTTCTTTTCCGGTTTTGCACATGATGTAGGGCAGACCCATGGCCTCGAGACCCTGTTCGATCATGGTGCGCGCGATCAGCGAATCGTCCGCCGCCAGGATGACCGTGCCGGGCTTGATATCGACGTGGGGCCCCGTGCTGCCGGGCGAGGTGTCCTGTTCGTTCGGCGGCATGACCTGGCGCAGGATCGTTTCCACATCCAGCACCTGGGCCAGGCGTTCGCTGTTGTCGCCGTCCAGGCGGGCGATGCTGGTCACCATGCCGCTGGCACCGTTGCCCTCGGCAGACAGCACCTGGCGCCAGTCGAGGCGCACGATGTCCTCGACCGATTCGACGGCAAAGGCCTGCGTGCTGCGGGCATACTCGGTGATCAGCAGGATGTTCAGCCCGGTGCGGGGGGTGCAGCCCGCCACGGCCGGCAGGTCGATGACCGGCAGGATCTGGCCGCGCAGGTCGACCACGCCCATCATGTTAGGGGGCGAACCGGCGACAGCCGTGATGACCGGCATGGGGATGATTTCGCGGATCTTGAATACATTGATGCCGAACAGTTCGCTGCGCTCGAGACTGGCATCTTCGCCCAGACGAAACAGCAGCAGTTCCAGCTTGTTGGAGCTGGTCAGATTGGTCCGTTCGTCAATTTCCTGCTGGATCGTTTGCATGGCGGGGTCTCCTTGAATCTTTATAGGGGTGGGCGCGCGTCTCAGAGGCTGTTTCGCCGTGCACGCTCGATATCCATGACAAAACGCTGCAACTTGGCCGCCATGTCGTTGGGTAAATCAATGAACTTGCAGCCTAGGCGGGTCTGGAAGGCGCCGTTGTGCAGGCGTATCTGGGCCGAATTGCGGACTTCGAGGCTAGTCACGATCGCGTCCGTATCGGGCAGCAGCAGTTTGCAGCCGGGCAGCGTCCGGCCGGTCTCGGTGCCGAGGCGTCCGCCGGTCTCGGCAATCGCTACCCCGCCGCAGCCGATGTCCACGATATGCGTGGTAATCGGGTCGCTGCCATCCTCCGACGGTACGATGCACTTGATCGGGTTGGCGATGGGCAGCGGCACCCTGAAATGCTCGCGCCGCTGCAGGCGAATCATCGACTTGGGCAGAGCGATGCGCAACGCGGGCAGTTTCTCGTACTCGCACAAGGTCACCGGGCCGGTTGCAAAGGTGATGGACACCCCGTCGAGCTGGGTGACGAACTCCGCGCCCTTGCCTGACAGCAGGTCATGGTTGAGCGCGTCGCCGCGGGCACTGTCGAGGATCAGGATATTCTGGGCCTCGTTTACGCCGAGCACCGACGTGACGATGATCTGCCGGCTGCCCGGCAGATCGAGGTTGACCAGCAGCTTGCGTTTCTGGATCGCACGCAGCAGGAAGACGATCTCCGTGCGCGAGTGCAGGGTATAACGCGCCAGCAGCGCGTCGTGTTCGGCAGCATTGGGGCCGTTTTGCGGGGAAGAATGCATCGGGATCAAGTTTTATTGTGGGGCAGCGCCGGTTTATCGGATTCTTCCAGGTGGTAGAGCCAGGCCAGCAATTCGGCTACCGCAATATACAACTGCGGCGGGATGTGGCTGTCGAGGTCGATCTGCATCAGCAGCGCCAGCAACTCGCGCGATTCGTGAACGTACACGCCCGACGCGCGGGCTTTTTCGATGATGCTGTCGGCCAGGATTCCGCGCCCCTTGGCCACCACGCGCGGCGCCGCATCGCCACTGCGGTAGGCGAGCGCGGCGGCAGCACGTTGCTTGTCAGGCGCCGGCATCGTGTTGCACCGTGAGGCTCTGGAGCGTGCAGCCCGCCGTGGCCAGCCGTTTGGCCAGCTGGGCCTGGTTTTGTTGCAGCAGGGCCTCGACGCCGGGCTGTTCCGGAACCATCCGGATACTGAATGCCTGCCGCGCATCGAGCTTGATGTGCACGGTCAGGGTACCGAGTTGCGGCAGGCTCAGCTTGAGCCGGGATTCCCATCCTGTCGCGGCGTCGTGCGCGGCGCCGCCATTCGCATGGCCCGGCTCTGCGTCGTTTTCCTGGCGTAGCTGCCACTCCAGCGGCTGGCCCGGCCATACTTCCCCGCGCCAGACGAATTGCGGCGATTCCAGCACCTGCAACTGCTGCGACAGCAGGGCATGCATGGGATTGAGCGGCGGTTTCTCCCCGGTGGGCTCGGCGGCGCTGGGCAGGGCCAGCGCTGTGGCAGGGGGGGCTGCGGCGCGTGCGGAATCTGTTGCGGCGTGCCGGTTTTGCGGCTCCTGCATCAGGCCGTCCAGGCTATCCTGGCCGACTACCCAGTCGGCCAGATGGGATTCATAGAACAGGCCACTGCGGACCACGGCGGTGCGTAGCGCCAGCGCCAGCTCGGCAGGCTGCGTGACGGGCTGGTCGAGCAGAGGGGCAGGCGGCGTCAGGGTGGGCAGAATGCGTTCGGGCACGCGCTGCATGAGGTCGCTCAGCATGCGTGCGGTCTGGCTCAACTGCGGCCCCCCGCTGGCGGCGGCCTCGGGCGTTTCGAGCAGAAACACCGGTTGCGGCATGTGGCCGGCAAAGCGCAGGCGCAGAGTGTCGCCGGGCGCCGTCTGCTGCGGCAGGCGCATCGCAACGGTCTGTCCCTCGATTTCAACCAGCGAAATGCCCTTGGTCAGGCTCTTCACCAGGCCGGTCAGCGTCTGCCCGATGCTCAGGTGTTCGAATACCGCGGCCGGTGCAGCCTGGTCGCGTTCGGTGGCGTTCAGTACCGGCTGTACGGGCACCAGCCCGGACACCGGGCGGCCCGAGGTGCCCGGCGTGAGCGGGACATCCAGGATGCGGGCCAGATACTGAACCGGGACCATGTGAAACGGGCATCAGGCCCGCTGTGCTCCGTAAGCCTCGACGCTGCGCTGGCCGGTGCGCATGATGTGCAGTCGCTGCTCAAGTTCGTGCAGGCGGGGCTCGGTCAGCGCGCGGATCTGGGCGTCGTTCTGCAGGATGGTGCGGATGATCGCGATCTTGGCGCGCTGCTCGTTCTCGTTCATCTTCACCGGCGCCGCCTGCATCAGGTTGCCGACGTGACCCTGGCAGCGCTGCTCCAGCGCCGCCAGGTGATCCCATTCGCCCTGGCGGGCGGCGTTCAGCATGGTGCCGGTCAGTTCGGAGAGCGATTCGTAGGTGGCGAGCATTTCGTTGCTGGTCATGAGAGGCTCCGGTTCAGGCTGCAATAGGGTGATAGGAGGATTGGGATGCGGCGCGTCCGGTGGGGGCGATCTGCAGCCAGGCACCATGAAGCTCGCGCAGCAGCCCCAGCACTTCTTCCAGCGGCGTAGTCTGGTTGTTGAGGTGGGCGAGCATCAGGCGCTTGTTCATGTAGTCGTAGAGGGCATCCAGCTGCTGTGCGAGGTCGCCACCTTGCTTGAGGTCGAGCGCGGCACGCAGGCCTTCCAGGATGATGGCGCTGGCCTGGGTGATGGCGGCGGATTTTTTAACCAGGTCACCCTCCTGGATGTGCTTGATCGCCATCCGCACGGCGAGTTCTGCGCCTTCGTACAGCATGGCGATCAGCTGGTGGGGGCTGGCGGCCACCACGCCGGTTTCCAGACCGACGTTGGCATAGGTATTGGCGGCAACGCTGGATCGTGTGTACACGTCTTCCTCCTCGTTTAATTATTCTGGCTACCGGCCAGCATCTTGATCAGAAATGCGCTGGGGGCGTTCATTTGGTCGGGGTGCCCAGCTGCTGGGTCAGATAGGTGCTGGTGGAGTTCATATTGCTCAGCAGCAGATTCAGGTTGGTATATTCGGTCGTGTACTGCTTCTGCAGCGCCGACATCCGGTTGTTCAGCTTGTCGATCTCGTCATTGCGGGTTTTGATGGAATCGTTGAGGCTCTGCGTGCGCGTGTCGATCAGGCCACCCGGCGCAAGCGTGGACTGGCCCCAGGCCGCCAGTCGGGTGGCGAAGCCTGTCGATGACGAGAACAAATTGGTTACATCGCTGAAATTGGCTGCCATTGCGCTGTCGAGCTGGGTGCTGTCCAGCAGCAGCGAGCCATCTTTCTGGAACGAGATGCCCACCTGAGCCAGCGAGGTCAGGGTGCCGCCACTCGCGGGCGTATTGAAGATACTGCGCAACTGGTCCTGCATCGTGCGCAAGGTGCCGTCGCCTGCCAAGGCGCCCCCCGGCGAAGTGCTGGTGCCATAGGCGGAACGGGACTTGATCTGGCTGGCCAGTGCGTTATATGCGTCGACGAAACTGGACGCCGCGCTGTTGATGGCGGTCGTGTCGCGCGCAACCGTCAGGCTGGCCGGGGTGGCGGTGGTGTTCTTGAGCGTCAGCGTGACGCCCTGGATGGCGCCGCTGACGGTATTGGAGGCGCTGGTGACAGCAATGCCGTTGACCGTGAGATTGGCATTCTGCGCAACCTGGGTCTGGGTCAGATTTTGCGTGCCGGCCGGGTCGTAGGCCAGCAGGCCGTCCACGGCGGCGTCGCCGCCGCTGGTGGTGATCTTGAGGCTGTTGGTGGCGCCGGAACTGGTCGAGGCCAGCACGAGCCGGTACGGCGTGCCGCTGCCGTCGTTGACGATGGTCGCGGTGACGCCCATGCCGGCCGCATTGATCGCGTCGCGTATGCCTGCCAGCGTATTGTTGGTGCTGTCGATGGTGATGCTCTTGGTACCGCTGCCGTTGGACGTGAAGGCCGCGCCACTGTAGACGCCGTTGGTCAGCGTGCCGCCGCTGATGGTGCCGAAATCGAATGTGATCGTGGTGGCGGTGCCGGTGCCGATGGCAGTGGTGCTGCTGGTCTGCCCGGCGGCGATCAGGTTTTGCGACTGTGCCAGCTGGCTCACGTTCACGGTATAGGTACCGGGCACCGCAGTGCTGTCTGTCGTGGCTGAAAGAACGCTGGGGTCGGACGGGGTGGCGGCGAGCTTCTGCAGGCCGGTGCTCAGGTTTTGCGCCGCGGTCTGAAAGGTCGATACCAGGCTGCTGAGCGTGCCAAAAGATGAAATCTTGGTTTCGGAACTGGCAATCTTGGCGTTGAGCTTGTCG
>DATCTE010000039.1:0-3511 GCA_036568085.1 Thiobacillus sp. | reverse complement strand
CCCGCCACGACGGTGTCGACGATGGCCGCCTGCTCGCCGCGAAATGCGGGATAACCGAAGACGCGGTTGAGCAGGCTTAAAGGGGTGTCGGACATGGGAAAACGGCTGGCGAACAGGGTGGATTCTGACAGCCCGGCTGGGAAATCAGTGGGTTACATCGGATATAATTGTGTCACGTTTTGCCTGGTTCTTTGGCCCAACACCGTGGTTTTCCGCGAAGAAAAACCCGAACTGTGGCCGCAGCCCTTCCCGGCCCCAACACCCATACCGATACCCTTCCAGACCCCGACATGAACACCGAAACCAACGCCCCCGCCCTCGACGAAAACCAGATCATCGCCGAGCGCCGCGCCAAGTTGGCCGCGATTCGCGAGGCCGGTGTCGCCTTCCCCAACGACTTCGAGCGTCACGACTACGCCGGCAAACTGGCCACCGCTCATGGTGACAAATCCAAGGAAGCGCTGGAAGCCGAGGCCATCCAGGTCCAGCTCGCCGGACGCATGATGCTGAAGCGGGTGATGGGCAAGGCGAGCTTCGCCACCCTGCAGGACATGAGCGGACGCATCCAGGTCTATGTGTCCAACGACATCACCGGGGTCGACGCGCACGACGCGTTCAAGCACTGGGACCTCGGCGATTTCATCGGCGTCACCGGCACCCTGTTCAAGACCAACAAGGGCGAGTTGACCATCCAGGCGAAAGCGATCCGCCTGCTATCGAAAGCGCTGCGCCCGCTGCCGGAAAAATTCCATGGCCTGGCCGACCAGGAGCAGAAATACCGCCAGCGCTACCTCGACCTCATCACCAACGATACGGCGCGCGAGACCTTCATGCGCCGATCGAAGATCATCCAGGCGATCCGCGAGTTCATGAGCGGGCACGGCTTCCTCGAAGTGGAAACGCCGATGATGCACCCGATTCCCGGCGGCGCCGCGGCCAAGCCCTTCGCCACACACCACAACGCGCTCGACATGGAGTTGTTCCTGCGCATCGCGCCCGAGCTGTACCTCAAGCGGCTGGTGGTTGGCGGCTTCGAGAAGGTATTCGAGATCAACCGCAACTTCCGCAACGAAGGCCTGTCGACGCGGCACAACCCCGAGTTCACCATGATGGAGTTCTACGAGGCCTACCGCGATTACCGTTACCTGATGGACTACACCGAGGCACTGATCCGCCATACGGCGGTCGCCGCCACCGGCTCGACCACGGTCACCTATCAAGAGAATGAGATCGAACTCGGCAAGCCCTTCGACCGCCTCACCATCGTCGAGGCGATCCGCAAATACAATCCGCAATACACGGTGGAGCAGCTGAACGACCGCGACTGGCTAATCATGTTTTTCACCACAATGAAGGCCAAGTACCGTCCGCAGGACGGCATCGGCGGCCTGCAGCTTTCCTTCTTCGAGGAGACCACCGAGTCGCTGCTGATCCAGCCCACCTTCATCATCGACTACCCGGCCGAGGTCTCGCCGCTGGCGCGTCGCTCCGACAGCCAGCCCGACATCACCGAGCGCTTCGAGCTGTTCATTACCGGACGCGAAATGGCGAATGGCTTTTCGGAGCTCAACGACGCCGAGGACCAGGCCGAGCGCTTCATGGAGCAGGTGCGGCAGAAGGAAGCCGGCGACGAGGAGGCGATGCACTACGATGCCGACTTCATCCGCGCGCTGGAGCACGGCCTGCCGCCCACCGGCGGCTGCGGCATCGGCATCGACCGCCTGGTCATGCTCTTGACCGACTCGCCGAGCATCCGCGACGTCATCCTGTTCCCGCAGATGAGGCGGGAAAGTTAAATGAGCCCGCAGATGCGGCGTGAAGGCTGATCCAGCCGCCATGTGGCAATACGCGTTCAAGATCGGCCTGTCCGCGCTGATCCTCGTCGCAGTAGCCGAAGTGGCCAAGCGCAGCACCTTCTGGGCTGCCGCCCTGGCCTCGCTGCCGCTCACCTCGCTGCTGGCCTTTGTCTGGCTGTATCTCGACACCGGCGACGTGCAAAAAGTCGCCGCGCTTGCCGGTGGCATCTTCTGGCTGGTGCTGCCTTCGCTGCTGCTGTTCGTGCTGCTGCCCATTCTGCTGCGGCTCGGGTGGGGCTTCTGGCTCAGCCTGGCTGTGTCCAGCGCCGCCACAGCGCTGGCCTACGTCGGCATGATCAGACTGCTGAGCCTGTTCGGCGTGCGGCTGTAAAGCGAGCCTGCAGGCCCGTCCATGCGTGATCGCTTCCGGTAAAATCAAGCCTCCCAACCTTTTCGCAGCCATTCATTTTTACGAGTCACCCCAACATGACCGACGTCTTCAACACCCACGATTCCTTTTCCACCGGCACCGGCACGGTCCGCTTCGCCTCGCTGAAAAAGCTGGAAGCCGCACTGGGCATGTCGGTGGCACGCTTGCCGGTGTCGATCCGCATCGTACTGGAGTCGGTGCTGCGCAACTGCGACGGCGTCAAGGTCACGCCCGAGCATGTCAAACAGCTGGCCGCCTGGAAGCCGAACGCCGCGCGCACCGAGGAAATCCCCTTCACCGTGGCGCGGGTGATCCTGCAGGACTTCACCGGCGTGCCGCTGCTGGCCGACCTCGCCGCGATGCGCTCGGCTGCGCAGAAGCTGGGCCGCGACCCGAAGAAGATCGAGCCGCTGGTGCCGGTCGACATGGTGGTCGACCACTCGATCCAGGTCGACGCCGCAGGCACGCATGACGCACTCGACCTCAACATGAAGATCGAATTCGAGCGGAATCGTGAAAGGTACCAGTTCCTCAAATGGGGCATGCAGGCATTCGATACGTTCAAGGTGGTGCCGCCCGGCGTCGGCATCGTGCATCAGGTCAACATGGAATACCTGGCGCGCGGCGTGATGGAAAAGGATGGCATGGCCTACCCCGACACGCTGGTCGGCACCGACAGCCACACCACGATGATCAACGGTCTGGGCATCGTCGCCTGGGGCGTGGGCGGCATCGAGGCCGAAGCGGCCATGCTCGGCCAGCCGGTATATTTCCTCACCCCGGATGTCGTCGGCGTGAACCTCAAGGGCGCGGCCAAACCCGGCGTCACCGCCACCGACGTGGTGCTGACCCTCACCGAAATGCTGCGCAAGGCGAAGGTCGTCGGCAAGTTCGTCGAGTTCTTCGGCGAGGGCGTGGCCGCCATGTCGGTGACCGACCGCGCGACGATCGCCAACATGGCGCCGGAATACGGCGCGACCATGGGCTTCTTCCCGGTCGACGAGGCGACCTGCCAGTATTTCGCCGCCACCGGCCGCCCGGCTGCGCAAGTGGACACGATCCGCGCCTACTACCAGTCTCAGGGTCTGTTCGGCATCCCCAAGGCAGGCGACATCGACTACTCGCAGACGCTCAGCCTCGATCTTTCCAGTGTCGAACCCAGCGTCGCCGGCCCCAAGCGCCCGCAGGACCGCATCGCGCTGGCCGCCCTGAAGTCTGCATTCACCACGTTGATGGACAAGCCCGTTGCCGACGGCGGCTACGGCAAGACCGGCGAACTGGGCCA
>DATCTE010000038.1:0-7040 GCA_036568085.1 Thiobacillus sp. | reverse complement strand
TAATTCGCGCCGCTTCGGGGCAGTTAGCTCAGCGGTAGAGCATCGCCTTCACACGGCGGGGGTCACATGTTCAAACCCTGTACTGCCCACCAGCCCGAACATCGAAAAAGGACCGGCATGCCCCGGTCCTTTTTCATTCCCGCTTCTCTGCGGCAGAAAAGCATTGCTGCACCCAGCCGTAGCCGGTATAGTGCGGCTTCCCGCACCCTGCCAATCGGTGCGCGGTTCTATCACCCCGATCTTACGATCCCTATTCGTCTGCCTCGATTGGTGTTGCCACTGTTTCTAATTAAACCAGCGCAACAGGCCGTCGCAGGAAAACCTACATGACTACTGAAACCACCTTTGCCAGTCTCGGACTGGCCGAACCCATCATGCGTGCGATTGCCGATGCCGGCTACACCACGCCCACCCCGATCCAGGCGCAGGCCATCCCGCAGGTGCTGGAAGGCGGCGACCTGCTCGCGGCAGCCCAGACCGGCACCGGCAAGACCGCCGGCTTCACCCTGCCGATCCTGCACCATCTGTCGACGCGTGCCGCGCAGGCCCCCAAGCCGGGCCGCCCGCGCTGCCTGATCCTGGTGCCGACGCGCGAACTCGCGGCGCAGGTCGAGGAGTCGGTCAAGACCTACGGCAAGTACCTGTCGCTCGCCTCAATGGTGATGTTCGGCGGCGTCAACATCAATCCGCAGTTCAAGGCGCTGAAATCGCGCGTGGATATTCTTGTCGCCACGCCGGGCCGTCTGCTCGACCACCTGGGGCAGAAGACGGTGGACCTGTCCGGCGTCGAAATCCTGGTGCTCGACGAAGCCGACCGCATGCTCGACATGGGCTTCATCCGCGACATCAAGAAAGTGCTCGCCGTGCTGCCGAAGCAGCGCCAGAACCTGCTGTTCTCGGCGACTTTCTCCGACGAGATACGCACCCTGGCCAACGGCCTGCTGCACAATCCGAAGAGCGTCGAAGTCGCGCGCCGTAACACCACGGTGGAGGTCATCGAGCAGTCGATGCACCGCGTGCCACAAGCGCACAAGCGTGATCTGCTGGCACACCTGATCAAGCACCATGACTGGCAGCAGGTGCTGGTCTTCACCCGCACCAAGCACGGCGCCAACAAGCTCGCCGAGAAGCTGATCAAGGACGGCATCACCGCTGCAGCGATCCACGGCAACAAGAGCCAGTCGGCGCGCACCAAGGCGCTGGCGAGCTTCAAGGACGGCAGCGTGCGCGTGCTGGTGGCGACCGACATCGCGGCGCGCGGCATCGACATCGACCAGTTGCCGCAGGTGGTGAACTTCGAACTGCCCAACGTGGCGGAAGACTACGTCCACCGCATCGGCCGCACCGGCCGCGCCGGCAGCACCGGTTCGGCGCTGTCGCTGGTGGATGACGAGGAAATGAGTTATCTGCGCGACATCGAGAAGCTGATCAAGCGCTCGATCGTGCGGGTCGAAATCGAGCCCGGCTTCGTTCCGCCCGCCAAGGCCGACCTGATGTCTGACGAACGCCCGCCGCGTCCGCCGCAGGGGCGTGGGGGTCCGCGCCAGGGTGCTGGCCAGCGCCAGGGGCAAGCTTCCCGACAGGCGCAGCCTGGCGGCAATCGCAATGCACCCGGCCGCGCGCCGCAGGGCAAACCCGCGACAACGGGTGCCAAGCCGGCAGCAAACCGCGGCGCCTCGCCGAATCAGCCTGCCCAGCCGCGCAAACCGCGTCCACAGGCCGCCCTGTTCTCGGCCAAACCAGGTTCACGCGGGCATTAAGTCGCTGTCCCCGGCGGCGCTGGTGCGTGGTTGTTGCCGGCTGGTCGGCTTTCAACCACGGCCCCCCCATTAGCTGGGAGAGCGTGGTTGTTGCCGACATGTCGGCTCTACAATCCACGGCCTCCCATTTACTGGGACAATCGCCGCCATGAATACCCTGCCAAGCTACGACGAACTCCCCTACGACAGCCTGCCGCTGCCCGAAACCCAGCCGGATTTCCTGGCGGCGGTGGCGAAACTGCATGGCTTCGATGCGCCTGATCCAAGTCGGGCGCGCATCCTCGAGCTCGGTTGTGCATCCGGCGGCAACCTGATTCCCCTGGCGTGGCGCTGGCCCGAATCCGAGTGCGTGGGCATGGAGTTGTCGCGCGTGCAGGCCGAAGCGGGTGCGGCATTCATCGCCGCGCTCGGCGCAAGCAATGTCCGCATCATGCACGGTGATTTGGCGGCGCTGCCTGCCGATCTCGGCCAGTTCGACTACATCATCGCTCATGGCGTGTTTTCCTGGGTACCGCCTGCAGTGCAGCAGGCGCTGCTTGACGTCTGCCGGCGCCATCTGTCGCCGCATGGCGTTGCCTACATCAGTTTCAACGTCGCGGCTGGCTGGGCCGCGCTCCTGCCCTTGCGTACCGAATTGATCGAACGAACCTCCGCTGAACTGCCCGCGCCTGCGCGCTTTGAACAGGCGCTGCGCGTGCTGGATGAACTGGAAGCCGAATGGAGCGATCCGGTCTTGCTGAAGGAAATCGCCTATCTCAAATCGGCCGCACCCTCCTATCTGTTCCATGAATATCTTGCGGAATTCAATGTTCCGATGCGGTTCGCCGAATTCGCCGCGCAGCTCGATGCACATGGCCTGCGCTATGTCGGCGAAGCGGGGCCGCGCCGCGCCGTGGTCGAACTGGAAGACGCCTGGGGCCTCACCCCCGAGGGCATGGCCGGGCGCTGGCTGGACGCCGAGGTGGCGCTCGACGAGGCGCACGTGACCCGTTTTCGCCGAGCGCTGATCGCACGTGCCGATACGCCGTGCGCCCACCCGCCCCGAGTCGAGGCATTAAGTGACCTGGCGTTTTCTGCAGACCTGCGCTGCGACGACGAAATCGATCTGGAGGCTGCCTGCGAGCAGGCCTTCATCAATCCCGCGGGCAATACCTTTCCCGTCGCGGATCCCGCAATGAAAGCAGGGGCAATGATCCTGACGATGGCCTATCCCGGTTCGCTGGATTATTCAGGCCTGCTGGCCGGGGTACGGCAGATGATGGCCGAATATGGCGTGGCCGAAAAAATCGATGAGAATGCTTTTCGCGCTGCGCTGTACCAACTGGTGATGACGCACGGCGTGATGCCCGGAGTGTCAGCCTTGTTGTATGTGAACGAACCCGGCGTGCGGCCCCGCGCGCATGACCTGGCGCGCTTGCAGGCGAAGTCGCCCGGCTGGGTGGTGTGCGGCGCGCGCCATGTGGCGATGGATCTGGATGCACCCGGGCGCATTCTGCTGGGACTGTTGGATGGCAGCCGCACGATCGATGCGCTCGCGGTCATCATGCAAGCCAGGCTGGCCGATGCGGGAGAAGATCGGTCGCTGGAGACCGTCAGGGAAATGACGCGCCGGCAGCTGTGGCTGTTTGCGCGGCAGGGATTGCTGGTGGCGTAGATCAGGTATGCAAAGGGTCAAGATGGGTCAAATGGAGCGGATGAGCGCTTCAGGCTTGTGCATGCCATAGCCCTGCGCAAAATCCACGCCGATTTCCCTCAGCTTCTCCAGGATGGTTTCGTTTTCGACGAACTCGGCGATGATCTTGATTCCCATGACATGGCCGATGCGATTGATGGATTCGACCATGGCGAAATCCACCGGGTCCTGTGCCATGTCCTTGACGAAGGCACCATCAATTTTCAGGTAGTCCACATTTAGGTTTTTAAGGTAGGAATAGGAGGACATGCCGCTGCCGAAATCATCGAGCGCGAAGCAACAACCGCGCTTCTTGAGTTCGGTGATGAAGTCGTTGGCCCGGCCGATGTTGGCGATGGCCGCCGTCTCGGTAATCTCAAAGCAAATCCGCTCGGCCGAAGCGCCGGTGCGGGCGAATTCATTTACGACGTACTGCAGGAAATTCCGGTCGCCGAGAGACTGCCCGGAAAGGTTGATGGACAAGAACTGCGGGTGATTGTCGCGGGTCAATGGATTCGCCACCAGCCATTCAAGCGTTTTTGTCACCACCCAGCGGTCCAGCATGGCCATGACGTTATAGCGTTCCGCTGCCGGAATAAACGCCATGGGGGGAATGATCGCGCCGTTCTCGTCCTGCATGCGCAGCAATATTTCGGCATGTTCGACGCTGTCGATCCCGTTCACGGCGACGATATTCTGGCGGTAAAGAAGCAGACGGTTTTCCTCGACCGCTTTGTGGATACGGGCGATCCATTGCATTTCCCCGTATCTGTCCGGCCACTTGTTTCCGCCCTGGAACACCTGGATGCGGTTGCGACCTTCGTCTTTCGCCACGTAGCACGCGGCATCCGCAGCACTCATCACCGCCGCAGAATTCTCGCTTGAGGCGGAGAGTCCAACCAGGCCGATGCTGGCCCCCACCTGGAAGATCTTGTCCTCCCAGACAAACCGGAAATCGGAGATTGTCTGGCGCAAGGATTCCGCGACCTGTTCGCCGCGCCCGATATCGCAGCCTTCCAGCAACACGCCAAACTCGTCCCCTCCCAAACGCGCCAGGGTGTCGCTGTGACGCACCTTGTGATTCAGCAAGATACCGATTTGCGCCAGCAGCTGATCGCCCGCCACGTGACCGCACGTATCGTTGACCACCTTGAACTGATCCAGGTCGAGATACAGCAGGACGTGCTGCTTGTGTTCCCGCTTTGCACTTTCCAGGGCGTCTTCGAGCTTGCGCTCGAATTCGCGCCGATTGGCCAGGCCCGTCAGCGAATCATGGCTTGCCTGGTGGGAAAGCTGATGCGCCAGCTTGCGTGCGTGACTCACATCCTGGCACACCATGACGGCACCGATCACTTCACCTGTGTCGTTTCGCATGGGCGCCGCAGAAGCCTCGATCGCGATCACCGTGCCGTCCTTGCGTTGCAGCGCAGCATGGGCATGCAGGATTTCCACGCTGTTGTTCTCAAGGCAGTCCCGTACCGGATTACGCATGGGTTCGTCGGTATCGTCATGCACGAGCTTGATCACACTGTCCACAGGCAGGCCGCGCGCTGCATCGTTGCGCCAGCCGGTCAGACGCTCGGCGACCGGATTCAGGTATTGCACTTCCGTAGCGAAGTTGGTGGTAATGACGGCATCGGTGATGGACTGCAGCGTGACTTCGGCGCGTTCCTTTTCCCTGAACAGTTCCACTTCCGATTGGGTGGCGCGGGTCAATGCGTCGCGGAGATCAGCCTGTTGTTGCACGATGGAATCGAGCGCCCGGTTGATGAACCTTGCCAGAAAGCCGAATTCGTCGCCGCGTGTTTCGTCGAAGCGGGAACCGGCGTTTCCATTGGAAAAGCTTTCCGCCGCCGCGACCATGTTGAAGAAAGGCCGGGATAACATGCGTTGCAGGATCTGCTGCAGGATCAGACCGAATGTCATCACCAGCAGGCCGATCGATATCAGGATTTTCTTGCGGTAATCCGCAATCGTTTTCTTCAGGCTGGGAAACAGCACCCTGATCTGGACGGCGTTACCCTCGACGCCGGCCTCCTGGACGTGAAGCGGCAGCGTCTGCGATATCGATTCCTGATCGGCATGTTTATCGCCAATCAGCAGAACATCGTTCCCGCTCTGGAGTTCAACCGCTTCGAAATGGAGGCCGGGACTCAGCGTTTTGATGACCTGCAGCAAACTGCTGCGGGCGTCCTTCAGCTGGCTGGCCCCAAGATGATGTTCTTCAATGTGCACGGTAAGCACACGCGCCAGGAGTTTTGTTTCGTTGGCATTGCGGGCACCGAGTTCGTTTTCTCTGCCTTTCAGTACGATAAAGGCGATTACCAGCCCCACCAGCACCATGCCCCAGAAAACAATGCCGGCAATCTTTACCGGCAAGCCGCTGGTGAGGGTGTCGTTTGTTTTTTCTTGCAACCGGTCTTTCACCGACAGCCAGCCCATTTCACGCAGATCAGACCCGGGCAGACGCCGCTGGCTCCCGCGCCAAGAATGGCAAACCCCATGAACCAGGGGAAAAACCACATCGTGTCGTAGAACAGCACATAGGTGATGAGCAGCATCAGGCCGACCATCAAACGCCAGGCGCGCTCCGCCTCGAAATTGAACCGGACTCTCCGCTGGAAGGGCGCCAGATTGCTGTCTGCTGCGGGCTGCCCTTGCAACTTGCGCAGCAGCAATGGCACGCGCAAATTGGTGGCGCCCTCGAAGAAAAGCATGCCGATGAGGCCATACATCAAATAGCCGATTTCAAAATACAACGCTATCAGCAGCAACATGCCGAGTATCAGCCGGTACATTCGATCGCTCATGCTCTCTTCCAATCTTATTTTGTATGGCGCACCAGGCTTTGCCCAGTCAGAGGACGATGCCGCAAATGCACGCCAGGCAAAAAATCGGTCATTGGGGCAATACGTAAGATTGTTTCGGCTGTTTGGGGGATTTCTGTAGCAGAAGATTCATGCAGCGCTTCAAGCGCCCGGCCTTCTCGTCCTGACAGGGGTGAACTGGCCGGTCCGTTGCCCGTGTGGGAAACGTCCCCAAAACAGCCTTAACGGGGCGCCTGCCAGCAGTTGTTGCCGACCTGGAAACTCATCGAGAGTTGTTCGCTGGCGGGATACAGCACGTATTTGAGCCCCAGATAATCCGAGCCCTTTCGCCAGAACATCGCCAGCAGGTTCTTTTCGCCACTGGCGACGACGCTGGTGTAGGGAATGACTTTGAGCGGGTTGCCATAGAGGTTGGAGTAGTTCGACGCGATGGTGACAAAGTGGCGGAAATCCGGCTCGATTTCCTGGTCGAATGCCACCAGCTTGTCGTTGCAGAAAGTGAACAGGAAGCGACGGCCGGTCGGGTTGCCGGGCAGATCGTAGGCAACCAGGCCGTCGTTGCCAACCGGCATGGTCTGGTCGAAATTCCAGGTCTTGAGCGCCTGTTGGACTTCGCTGCGGCTCATGCCGTTCCTGAATTCGCCGATCTCCCAGGCTTGGGCAGGCAGGCCGAACAGCAATCCGGCGAGCAGACAGAAGGCTTTCGCGCTAGTTGTCATGGCGTGCGAGTAGGGAACGGGATGGGCTGTAGCATAGCGCAGCACGGATGCGTCACCTGCC
>DATCTE010000037.1:0-3803 GCA_036568085.1 Thiobacillus sp. | reverse complement strand
GGAGTGCCGCGAGCAAACGTATCCACCTAATCATGTTTTTCAGTCTCCGTGGCCAGCCAGTCAAGATAGGCCGGCAGGCCGTGTGTTATCGGTGTGGCAATCAATTCCGGCACGTCGTAAGGATGCTGCGCGCGAACGATTTCTTCAACCCGCGGGTAATTTGCCGCGGTGGTCTTGATCAGCAGCGGCACTTCCTCCGCTGTTTCCACCGCGCCCTGCCAGCGGTAAATGGAGCGGCACGGCGCCAAAACGTTCACACACGCCGCCGCCCGGCTCTCGACCAAGGCATGCGCCAGTTTTTCGGCGCTCGCGATATCGGGTAAATTTGTCAAGACTAACAAAGGTTCCATGTCATGCGCTTTGGTTGGATTGTGCTACTGCTGCTGTCGTTTCCGGTTCTGGAAGCCATCGGCATCTTCTGGGTGGCCCGCGCCATCGGCAGCTGGGTCGTGCTGTGGCTGCTGCTCTCGGCCTTTGCCGGCATCATGCTGATCCGCGTCGAGCGTGTCGCCTGGCGCGCGCGCCTGCTGTTTTCGCTGCAGTCGGGCGCGAACCCGCTCGCCTCGCTGTTCGCCAGCAGCCGCATTCTCCTCGCGGGCGGCCTGCTTGTCTTCCCCGGCTTCATCAGCGATGTCATCGCGCTGGTGCTGCTGCTGATTCCCGGCACCTGGGCCGGGCGCAAGGCGGACCCGCTGCGCCCGGCAAACGACGATGTACTGGAAGGCGAGTTCAAGCGCGAGCCGGACGATCTGCTGCGTTAGAACAGATTCATCTGTCCGCGGGCCTGCCTGATTTCGCGCAGCAGGTCATCCGACGTCGGATAGCGGTATTTCAGCCGCAGTTCGTGCGTGGTGCGTGCATTCGACAGCTGGCGCGACTCGCGCAGAAACGACAGCAACGCCTCGGACAGCACCTTTTCCGCTTCGGCGCGATTCACGCGGGGCGGCCGCGGCAGGCCGAAGGCATCGGCGCAGCTGTCGAACCAGTCGCCCATTTTCAGCGGGTGCGCATCGACCGCATGGTAGATGCGCTGCGAACGGCCGCGGAACAGCGCCGCCCACGCCAGCCGCGCCAGATCGTCGGCATGGATGTGGTTGGTGTAGCTGTCATCCCCGGCAATCAAGGCTGGGGTGCCGCGCTTGATGCGCTCCAACGGCAGGCGGTCGGCGGCATAGATGCCGGGCGCGCGCAGGATGCTCACCTGTACCCGCAAGGCCTCGCCCCAGGCGCGCAGCTGACGCTCGGCGTCGACTCGCCGCACGGCACGGCCGTTCACCGGGGCGACCGGGCGCGTCTCGGCCACCCAGTCGCCGCCGCAATCGCCGTACACGCCGCTGGTGCTGATGTAGACCAGCGCCCCCGGCTTGCCGTGCCGGGCCAGCGCGTGCAGCAGATGGGTCGTGCGCGGATCGGTCCTGCCCTCATTGGGCGGCGGCGCAAAGTGGAACACGCCGTCGACGCGCGGCAGGCGCTTCAGCGTGGCGGGCGCGTCGAGGTCGCCGACGTAGGGTGTCACGCCCAGCGCGCGCAGGCCGGCTGCGCGCTCGGCGTGGCGGATCATGCCGATGAAATCGGCCTGCCCGGCATAGCGTTTCACCAGCCGCTCCGCCACGTCACCGAATCCCACGATCAAGATTTTTTTCATTGCCTCAGCCTGTAACCCTTTAGGTGCAAGGGTGAAAACCCCGCCCACTCGGGCGATAATCCATCGGTTTATCACCGCATTTTAAGCGCACATCATGCCGTACCAGGTCACCATCCAGCCCAGTGGGCATCAATTCACCGTCAACGACGACGAAACCATCCTCGAAGCCGCGCTACGCGAAGGCTTTGCGCTGCCCTACGGCTGTCGCAACGGCGCTTGCGGCGCCTGCAAGGGCAAGGTGCTGTCCGGCCAGCTCGACTACGGCGTGCATTCAACCAACGCGCTGAAGGACGAAGACAAGGCGCAGGGCCGCGCATTGTTCTGCCGCGCCAAACCCTTGAGCGACATGGTCATCGAAGCCAAGGAAATCGGCGCGGCCAAGGACATCGTGGTGAAGACCCTGCCGTGCCGGGTGGAAAAGCTGGAGAAGCGCGCCGACGACGTGATGGTCGTGAAGATCAAGCTGCCCGCCAACGAACGCCTGCAGTTCCTCGCCGGGCAATACATCGACTTCCAGCTGAAGGACGGCAAGACGCGCAGCTATTCGCTCGCCAACCCGCCGCACGACGACGCGCTGCTGGAACTGCACATCCGCCACGTGCCGGGCGGCCTGTTCAGCGATCAGGTTTTCACCACCTTGAAGGAACGCGACATCCTGCGCCTGAAAGGCCCGCTCGGCAGCTTCTTCATCCGCGAGGACTCCGACAAGCCGATGATCTTCATCGCCGGCGGTACCGGCTTTGCGCCGATCAAGGGCATGCTGGAACACGCCTTCGCCGAACACACCGACCGCGAACTGGTGCTCTACTGGGGGGTGCGTTCGCTGAAGGACCTGTACATGGCCGAGTTGCCGCAGCAGTGGCTGGCCGAGCGCCCGAACTTCAGTTTCATCCCGGTGTTGTCCAACCCGCAGCCGGGCGATCGCTGGCAGGGGCGCACCGGCTACGTGCACGAGGCCGTGCTGGCCGATTTTCCAGACCTGTCGGGCTATCAGGTGTATGCCTGCGGCGCACCGGTCATGGTGGACAGTGCGCGCGACAGCTTCGTGAAGAGCCGCAATCTGCCCGAAGAAGAGTTTTTCGCCGACGCCTTCACCTACGCGGCGGACGCCGAAACCGCCCCTGCCGCCTAAGGGCGGCCGCTGCCACCATTCCAACAAAAAAGCCCGGACAACTGCCCGGGCTCGGCGTTCTGTCAGAACAGGCTTACAGCTCGCCCTTGGCACCCGCCTGCATGATGTCGATCAGCGAATTGCGCACGGCGTTGACGCGATCCTTCAGGACCTGCGGCAGGCGCTTTTCCTTCGCCACCGCATCGACATTCACGTCCATCATCACCAGCCAGCCCTGGCCCTTGGCGTCTTCGATCAGGGCAATGCGGCAGGGCATGTACACGGCAAAATCCAGGTTCATGTCGATCAGGTCCTTGGCAAGGACGGCATCGCAAAACTGGTAGATGGTGACGGTGCGCTGCGGCTGGCTGGTGATGGCTTCCACCTGCTTGGACAGCGGCAGCTCGGCCACCAGCTTCAGGTTCAGCGCATTGGCGCGCAAGCGCATCGATTCGGCGGCATCCGCCAGGCTGACGCCATGATCGATGGCCACCTTGTAGACGTCGGCAGCCTGCGCCGACGGCTTTGTCTTGGGCGCTGCGGCCCAGCTGGCAGGCGCCGACAACACCATCGCGCCCAGCACGAAACCCACTACGGCAAAAAAATTCCGGCGCATGGAGGCACTCCTTTAAATATTAGAGAAGTCTAATAATACAATGCTGCGCCGGGCTGCGGCCCCGTACAAACGTGCCAGCCTGACCCTCAAATCCCTACTCCGCGCGGCACAGCGCCAGCGCTTTCTGATAATGCTGGCAGGCTTCGCCGGGCTGGCCGCTCTGGGTCTTGAGTTCGGCCATGCGGATATGGCCCTCGGCGCTGGCGGCGATGGCGAGACTGGCCTCCAGATAGCTTTGCGCCTTGCCCCACAGCTGCTGCACGCTGCAAAGCTGGGCCAGGGTGAGCAGCAGTTGCGCGTCGCGCGGCTGGGCATGCAGCCATTTTTCGGCCTGTTCGATCTGCCGCGTCGGGCTGCTGCCGCGCACCTCGCCGTACAGCGCCACCAGTTCCTCGTTCCACTCGCGGCCGAGCGCGGCCTCCAGGGCGTCG
>DATCTE010000036.1:0-4303 GCA_036568085.1 Thiobacillus sp. | reverse complement strand
CTGGCAGCCCCCTTCATCCCGACGCAGCATCGGCCGCCGCCAGCGCTGCCGCAACAGCCGATCAACCCGCCGATCGAACAGCCGGCCGTGCCGAACGCCGTTCCGGTCCCATCCGCCCCCGAGATTCCGGCCCCCTCGGCGCTGCCGCTTCTGCCCGTTAACCCGCCGGCCGAGCAACCGTCCGAGCCGGGCGCCGTTCCGGTTCAACCCACCGCGCCTGAAGCCCCGCCGTCGCCGGCGAACGTCGACTAGGCCATGCCCCGGCGCAGCAGCGGATTCAGCCTGATCGAGCTGATGGTCACCCTGGCCATCCTGGCGCTGCTCGCCAGCATGGCGGTGCCGTTCGCCCAGCTGGTGCAGCAGCGTCACAAGGAAACCGAATTGCGCGAAGCGCTACGACAGATCCGCACGGCGCTCGATGCCTACAAGCAGAGCGTCAAGGATGGCCTCGTCAACACGCCGGCTGACGGCAGTGGCTATCCGCCCGATCTCGACGTGCTGTGGCAGGGCGTGCCCGACAAGACCAAGCCGGACGCCACCAAAATCTATTTCCTCCGCCGCCTGCCGCGCGACCCGTTTTTCCCGGACGCGACCGTGCCGCCGGCCGAAACCTGGGGGCAGCGCAGCTACGCCAGCCCCCCAGACGCACCTGCCCGCGGACGCGACGTGTTCGACGTGTATTCGCTGTCGCCCGCCACCGGGCTCAACGGCGTGCCCTACCGGGAATGGTGAAGCCATGCTGAAACGGATGCAGCGCGGATTCACCCTGGTCGAGCTCATGGTCGTGATGGCCATCATCGCGCTTCTCCTGGCCCTGGCGCTGCCGCGCTATTTCAAGCATCTTGAAATGTCGCGCGAAACCATCCTCAAGGAGGATCTCGCCGTCATGCGCGACGCCATCGACAAATACCATGGCGACACCGGCCGCTACCCGGACAGTCTCGATGCGCTGGTCAGTGCACGGTATCTGCGTTCGCTCCCCGTCGACCCGATCACCGAGCGCCCCGACACCTGGCAGATCGTGGCGCCGTCGGGCGATTCCGCAGGCGCGATGTACGACATCAAGAGCGGTGCACCGGGCACGGCGTACGACGGCAGCGCCTATGCCGACTGGTAAGTCCGCGCAATCCGGCTTCACCTACCTGTTCGCGCTGATGCTGGTCGCGCTCGTCGGCATGGGGCTGGCGGTGGCAGGCACCCTGTGGCGCACCGAGTCGCAACGCGACCGCGAGGCCGACCTATTGTTCATCGGCGACCAGTACCGCCAGGCCATCCGCAACTATTACGAGCTCGATCCCGCGCAGCCGCGTCTGCCACAAAGCATCGACGACCTGCTGGAGGACAACCGTCGCCCCAACGTCGTGCGGCACCTGCGCCGCGCCTATCGCGACCCGTTGACCGGCGGCGCGCTTGCACTGATTCGCGAGCCCGACACGCATGGCATCGTCGGCGTATACAGCCCGGCGCCCGGCCGCCCATTCAAGACCAGCGGATTTTCATCCAAAGACGAAGCCTTCAAGGGTGCAAAAAGTTATGCTGGCTGGCGCTTTGTTGTTGTGCTTTCCCGCGCAGCTGCCACGCCGGCTTCGCCCCAGGCATCACCTGAATCACGCGCACTTCTCGCCCCGAGAGCAGGTAGAAGGAGAGACTGACCGGGGATGACTCCCCCCCTGCGCGACTGACAAGACCAGAGGATCATCACGGGTCGACGGCCACAAAAAGAATGGCCGTGCAGAGCACGGCCATTCCAGCATTGCTAAACGCAGTCAACGCTTAACGCGAGAACAGGTCGTTCATCGTTGCCACGTTCTTGTCGCAGGCATGGTTCAGGCAGTCCAGGCCAAAACCGGCTTCCAGAGTCTTGAGCATGGCGAAATGGTTGTACGGCTTGCTGCTTTGCACCCCATTCTTGCCGTAGTTGGTTTCGACAATGGTGACGACCTTATTCGGCTGCGAGCTGTAGTCGTTCTCGTCGAACATCACGACGATGGCGTTCTTGCCTTCCTTCCAGACGTCGGACTGCTCGATCGCGGTCACCAGCTTCTGCACGGCGTTGTCGCCAGCCTGGATCAGCGCGGGGTTGTTGTTCGGAGCCGGATCGTCGTAGCCGCAGAAGGCACCTGCATTGCTCTGGCCGTGCATGTCGTGGCACTGGTTCGGGGCAATGAACGAGAAGTTCGGTACCTTGCCCGTCGCCAGATCGGCATACAGGCCGTTCAGCCCGGTGAAGTCGGCCATGTTGTTGAAACCGTTGTCCGGGTCGGTGTTGCTCTGGACGTTGGCGAAATAGATGAACGGGTTGTGCTTGACCGCGTATTTTGCAACCAGATTCGCCTTGTTGACCGGGCTCAGGTTGGTGAAGGCACCGTCGCCGGCGTTCACACGGTCAGGCCCGCCGATCCCCAGGTCTTCCTGGTAGGTCTTCCAGCTCATGCCTGCGGCGACCAGCTGGTCGGCGATGGTCTTGCCAACGGTAGGCGCAGCGGCCAGCGGCTGGTTGTAGACGGGGTTCGCCGGCGTGCCTTCGTTGGTGGTATCGACCGCGACCGTTGCGGCGTCCATGCCGGAGCCGGCGATGGGGCAGATCGGCGCCGCGACCGACTCGTCGGACGGAATGCCGCTCACCAGGTTGGGCGTGCAGTTGGTGTTGTGCCAGTCCGGCGAGTGGTCGTTGATCACGCCAAAGTTGGAGCCGCCGACGACTTCGAGGTAATTGGTCAGGCTGGGGTGACCGACCGCGAAGAAGTTGGTTGCCAGGTTTTTCTGCTTGGCCATCTGGTTGATGAACGGCGCATCGCTGTTGCCGATGATCTGGTCGTAGGCATGGTTCTCCAGCATGATCAGGAACACATGATCGAGGTGGGGAATGCGGGGCTGATGCTTGTCATGCTCGTCTGCCATGGCTGAACCACACGCGATGGCTGCGGCGACGCACAGGGATATCTGGGTCTTGATGCTGATCACGGGAAAATCCTTTCTTGAATTGTGAATACAAAGTTCTTCGACGCACGGGCTCCGTGGATGAATTTCTGCAGACGACCTCAATACCCTGGGAGCCCAACGCCACCCTAATGAGGGCGTATGACGTTGACGTGAAGATTCGTATGGCACTCGACGAATAAAACAGGCACGGATGACCGGAACTTCCATCGCGTCCGCTTGTCTCGTGGGTCCCGTGACGCACCCTCACCCGTCGTTGTCATCAGACCGTGGTAGATCGCTCGCCGGATACGGATGTAGCATCAAAAATTGCGGAACTTCCAGAAACCGGGGATGGGAAACGATGAAAAAAATTCCTTCTGATGAATACCTTGAAAAAGCCAGGCTTTTGAGCAAGGAAGAAACCGAACGGCTGCTGTCGAGAATGCGATCGAAGTTGAAACGCAGGCTGGAAGACAAAAAAATGAATGCGCTGGAAGCCGTGGCGATACAGCTTGAAAAGGAAGACGAGGAACTGAATGAATGGCGAGCGAAGATGGCTGAAATAAGGGAAAAAACGAAGGCCAAGTAGCGCACTGGCTTTCGGCCAGGACAATCGTCGAACAGCTGTTTCCCTGCACAAGACGTAGCGGAAACATGGGCACAACAAAAAAGCGCCCCGAAAGGCGCTTGTTTGCTTGTTGAATGGCGGAGAGGGTGGGATTCGAACCCACGGTAGGCTTGCACCTACGCCTGATTTCGAGTCAGGTACATTCGACCACTCTGCCACCTCTCCGGCGGCGCGTATTGTAACCGAGTCGGGCGGTTTGCTGGACGAAAATTTCGCTCTCGGTCAGACTGTGCCCATGCCCACCATAAAAACAATGGGATCGTTCGGGAGACTCGCTGCACTCATGCTGGCGGCTGCACTGGCTGCCTGCAGCCGCCCTGTTCCGCCGCCCGAAACCAGCGGCGAGCTGCGGGTGGGCGTGCGCAACAGCCCTGCCACCTATTACATCGCCCGCAACGGCGAAGCCGCCGGCTTCGAGCACGACCTGATCCAGGCGTTCGGCCAGTCGCAGAACTGGACGCTCACCTGGACGGAAAAAAACAAACCGGAAGCCCTGTTCGAACTGCTCGATACGCATCAGATCCACCTCGCTGCGGCAGCCCTGCCGCAGGCCGTGGTCAAGGATCGCCACCTGATCGCCGGTCCGGTGATATTCGAAACGCCGGTCCATATCGTGTATCGCACCAGCGACCCGGCACCGCGCAGCATCGCCGACCTGTCCGGCAAGAAACTGGCGCTGATCATCGGTTCGGGCCATACGCCCATGCTGATGCGCCTGAAGCGCAAATACCCCCGACTCACATGGTCCGCCCT
>DATCTE010000035.1:0-2656 GCA_036568085.1 Thiobacillus sp. | reverse complement strand
CGCCGGACACACCTCTACATTGGGGCCGTAGTTTCCGGCCGCGGCGGAGAATAGAATGTTAGGATGCCGTGCGATCGCGGCGCACAGAACCTGGTACTTATCGGCGCCGCCGCGAAACCCGAGGCTGAGATTCACGACACGAGCGCCCTGCTGCGCCACCCACTCGATCGCGTCCACCACCGCCTGCTGGCGTATGCGTCCCTGCGCATCCGTGACCTTGGCGCTTAGGATCGCAATAGGCGGATTCGACTCGCCATTGGCATAAAGCAATTGAAGCGCGACCGCGGTACCGTGCCCCAAGCGGTCTTCCAACCCGTCGCCGCTGAAGTCCGCGCAGGCCCGGACATAGCCGGCAAGTTGGGGGTGCGCCTGCGCGATGCCGGAATCAATGACGCCGACCAACACCGAATTCTCAGGCGACTTGCCATGCAAGGGCATCCCGGGGAAAAACATCAATTCATGCCCCTGTGCTGCCGGCTGAACGCCGGACTCCCAGAACAATTCCCCCATTTGCCCGACTGACATGATTCGCCCCCTACATTAAGACCATCAACCCGGCAGCCAGTCCTGAAGCCGGTCCATTGCCGGAGGATAGGAAAACAGCGTGGTATGGATGATCCCGGCGTCTACCGGCACCAGAAGTCGGCGGGTCTCCGCGATCGGGAAAGCCGCATTGCCGTTTCCCCCGTACACCCCCGGTTCCGGCACCACAAGATCGTTCGGCACCTGCTCGAAGACGCGGTCCATCACCGCATCCGCCACGGTGCCGGTCAGCAAGGCCTTCAGGCCTTCATCCACAGGTTCGAAGTCCGCGGCGATCGTATAGTAGCCGGCACCAGCCTCCTGGCCCGCGTTGAGCGTGTTCAGGAAGCTGCCGTCCGGGCGCATTGCGGCAATCCCCCCCAATCCTTTGAGCGCGCCATGGCCGACTACCTTCACCACGGTCAGGATCGCCTCCAGCGTTTCCGTGACCGCCCCGGTCGGGAACAGGTTGAGTGCGGTGGAATAGCGGTCGAGCATCTGAACCATGCGGTCGGGATTCGTGAGCGGCGTGCCGTTATTCGGCACGCCGACAAACACCACTCGCCGCACCTTGAGCGGCGAGGTATCCAGCCCGAATGCAGATGGACTCTGTGCCAGCGTGCGCGCCACCAGCCCACCCCGGCTGTGGCAGACGATGTCCACCTCCAGCGACTGCCCCGCCGGCACCTGCGCCAGTAACCATTCGATGTTGCGTCTTGGATCGTGCGACAGGGAGAAATGGTTGAACGCGAACACGCGGCCGCCATAGCGCCGATGCAATTCGGCGAAGGCCGCATCGGTGATCTGGCTGAAGGCACTGTGCGCAGTGCTGAAGGTGCCATGGATGAAGAGCAATGCAGGACCGCCCGCCAGGCGCGCCCAGTCGTCGCTCGCGATCGCTGGCCCGACCGGGTCGCGGAAATTGCCAGGAGAGAAATCGCGCAGACCGTAGGGCCGATTCTTCTCCTCCCAGTGCTCGGCAAAGACCTCGGAAATCTTGCCGAGCACAGGATCGAGCACTGGATAGATTAGCACCTTGAGCAGCTTCTTGCCGACCACCCCGATCAGGCTGCGCTTGGCTGTCGCCTCGGTAGCCGCCGGTCGTGGCCGCGTTGCCGGGATCAGGAAGCGCTTCACGTTGCCTGCACCACGCGTCGCCGGCGTCTGGATGCGTTGCTGCTCGTCGACCGGCAGGTGCCAGGTGAGTACACCGGTCTCGTCGCAGGCCAGCACAATCTGGCCGTTATCGGGACCGAGGTCGGGTACTTGCAATTCCAGCATCTCCTGGCCATCGACGCTGCGCAGTGCGCGGGTCGCGCCGGCGGCGGGCGGCGGCTTGAGCGACAGGTCGATCTGCCTCACCTCGATCACGTTGGCATTGGCCAAGGCAGCATCGAGCGCGCTCGTGCCATCCTCGGCCACTCGGGCGCGGCCACGGTCCGCCGCCGAGCGCGGCCGTCGCAGCTCCGCCATGCCGTGCACACCGGCTGCGCGGATCTTGTAGCCTTCGCCGAGCTCGATTGCTTGAGGACTGCCAGTCAATTCTGAAACCATCGTGCATTCCTCCTCAATGGACCATCTGGAGCGTCAACTTCGGGTGGCCGTAGTAGACGTAGGCCAGATAGGTGGTCGCCGTCGCATTGACCGGGTCGGGCACATACTTCGCGCGTAGGTCGCGCAGGATTGCGCCGACGGCTTCCGCCTTTCCGCCACCGAGCGGCAGGGCCCGCTTCCAGAACTCTAGGGCCAACTGGCAGGCCATCTCATCGTCGACCTTCCACAACGCGCCCAGCATCGCCCCGAACCCGCCATCCAGGCAATTGCCCGGGAAACCACCCGCGTCGCCCAGCAACTCGTCGCCGATGCCGGCCATGCAGGCGTTGAGGAAAAGCACCGGCGACCGTCCCCCGCCATATTGGGCGCTACCGAACAGCGAGGCGAAAAGCGGCGTGCCGTCACTCAGGTAGATCACGGCCGAATCTGGCGTCTTCGTGTTGTAATCGCCATGGCCTGCGAAGTGAACAGCCTCGACGCCGCCAATGGTCTCGAAGTTGTGCTCGAGCTTGGCATTGAGCAACTGCGTGACGGCCTGGAGCGACGCGGCCAGGGGCACGGCATCGTAGGTCTTCTGCAG
>DATCTE010000034.1:0-11291 GCA_036568085.1 Thiobacillus sp. | reverse complement strand
GGGGTTTCCCCCGCCGCTTCGGCTTCGGCTGCCCGCGCAATCAGCTTGCGTTGGCGTACTGCGCCTTGGCCTGGCGTGCCGCGGCGATCTCGTCAGGATTGTAGGCCTTGCCGGACCACAGCATTTCGTAGGCGATTTCCTCGTTGCCGTTCTCGCACAGGTCCAGCACTTTCTGGAACAACGGCTGGAAGGTCGCGGAACGGTGCGATTTCTCGTGGTTCTCGAAATCGGTCCAGAAGGTCACGATCAGCGCCTCCTTGCCCTTCATCGGGCTTTCGACCGCCTGGCCGATGGTCGAGCCTTCGTTCGAGACCTGGCCGGAATTCAGCGCGACGAAGCCGCCGACGAAACCGGTATCGGAATGGTAGGTCTTGACGTTTTCGCACAGAAACGCCACCCGCTCCTGCAGGTCATCCACCGTGTATTCCGGTTTCAGAACCACCCGGTTGACTGTCACGATACCGTCGGTCGGGAAATTAGCGATCAATCCACTCATGGTTTTCTCCTGTTGTGAAGGGTTGAACTACACCCCCAGTGTATATACCCGAGTAAATCAGTCAACTAATTTATTTAAATATTCTATGTGCGGATAAATAGATTGAATTAATAGATAAACCCTTATTACTTCATGGGCTTACGTGAGGCGTTCAGATGTAACGCTTCTGCTCGCTCCGCTTGCCGGGCCGCTTCTTCATGATGACGACGCCCTTGGCGACGTCGATATCGGCCACCGGAATGTTCTCGTACAGGGGATTCAGTGGCTTCAGCATCCAGCCGTCGTCGCGCTTCACGATCTGGCGGAAGATGTATTCGTCGTTGACGTAGGCCACCACGTAGGAGCCGTCCTTGACCAGGCCGGACGGCTCGACCACGATGATTTCGCCTTCTTCGAATTCCGGCATCATGGAATCGCCCAGCACCATCAGCGCATAAGGTTCGGCGCTGGCGCAGTTGCTGGCCTCGTTGACGTCCTGGATGGGAATGGTCTTGCGTTCAGTGCGATCGTTCATGAGGGTCTCGTTAATACCTGACTAATTAACTCAGGATTATAGTCAAAATTGCCGGCCGGAAATCAGCGGCCGCGCATGAACATGGCGTCGAGCTCCTTGAGGCCGATCTGGAACCAGGTGGGACGGCCGTGGTTGCACTGGCCCGCACGCTCGGTGGCTTCCATCTCGCGCAGGAGTGCGTTCATTTCGGGCAGCGTCAGGCGGCGATTGGCGCGCACCGCGCCGTGGCAGGCGAGCGTCGCCAGCAGTTCGTTACGGCGCTCGGCCAGCAAGCGCGCCACGCCGAATTCGGCGACTTCGGCAAGCACCGCGCGGGTCAGTTCGACCGGGTCGGCGTCCTTCAGCAGCCACGGCACCGAGCGCACAGCAACCGAGGTCGGCGAGGTAATCGACAACTCAAAGCCGATGCCGGCGAGCGCACCCAGATGCGGGCTGATTTCCGCCACGTCGCGCGCATCGACCGTGAGCGCGACCGGGATCAGCAGGGTTTGCGCCGGCACTGCGCGGGCATCGAGCGCGGTCTTGAGCTTCTCGTAGACGACGCGTTCGTGCGCGGCGTGCATGTCGACCAGCACCAGCCCCTGCGCGTTCTGCGCCAGCACATAGACGCCGTGCAGCTGCGCCAGCGCGTAGCCAAGCGGCGGCGTATCGTGTACTGATTCGGCGGGCATGGCAGGCGTTGCGGCCGGAGCGCCCAACGGCGCATAAAATGCCATCGCCTCATTCACCGACAAGGCCATCGACGCCTGCTGCGGCGCGACATATGGCCTGGCCAGTGGCGCCGCAGCATTTGTCTCCGGGACGGCTATCGCCCCCGCCTCGACCGGCGCCGACAGCAGGCGCTCGACCGCATGGAACAGAAACTGGTGCACGCCGCGGCTGTCGCGGAACCGGATCTCGGTCTTGGCCGGGTGCACGTTGACGTCGACCAGATCCGGCGGCAGGCCGATGAACAGACAATACGCCGGACTCAGCTGGTGATGCAGGACGTCTCGGTAGGCTTCCTTCAGCGCGTGGACGATCAGCTTGTCGCGCACGTAGCGGCCATTGACGAACACATGCTGGCTGTCGCGGCTGCCCGTGGCGGCACTGGGACGGATCACCCAGCCGGACACCCGCAGCACGCCGGCAGCGGCCTCGACTGCGATGCTGTTCTGCTCGAACGCCTCGCCCAGCACCTGGCGGACTCGCGCATAGGCAGGCTCGCCATTGAGGCGCAGTTGCGTCCGGCCATTGTGGCTCAGCGTGAACGACACCTGCGGGTTCGCCAAGGCCAAGCGCCGCACGGTCTCGGCACAATGGGCGTATTCGGTGGCTTCGGTCTTGAGGAACTTGCGCCGCGCCGGCGTGTTGAAAAACAGGTCCCGGATGTCGATCGTGGTGCCCGTCGCGCGCGCGGCCGGCGCAGGGTCGCTGAGGCGGCCGCCTTCGGCCTGCACCGTCCAGGCGTGCTCGGCGCCGGTGTGATTAGCGTTGGCGCTGCGGCTGGTGAGCTGCACCCGCGCGATCGCGGCAATCGACGCCAGCGCCTCGCCGCGGAAGCCCAGGCTCGCCACCTGCTCGAGGTCGGCGAGACTCGCGATCTTGCTGGTGGCGTGGCGGGTCAGTGCGAGCGCGAGTTCGTCGCGCGCGATGCCGCTGCCGTTGTCGGCGACCCGGATGCGCTTGATGCCGCCCTGCTCCAGGTCGATCTGGATCTCGGTCGCGCCGGCGTCGAGGCTGTTTTCAAGAATTTCCTTGAGCGCCGCGGCGGGGCGTTCGACCACCTCGCCGGCGGCGATCTGCGAAATCAGCACATCGGGCAGGACACGGATGCTCATGCCTTCAATCCCGTTCGTCCTGAGCCTGTCGAAGGGCCCGCCGTGCGGCCATGGCGCGCCCCAGGCGCTCGATATCAGCGGCGCCGAGCACCTGCCGTGCCAGCGGCAGCACATGGGCGTTCTCGAATTCGAGGTGGGTGCGATTCATCGCGACAAAGCGGCGGGTCAGCGCCTCGTCCAGCGACGCCTGCCCCTCGACAATCTGCGCGAGTTGCGGTCGCAGCCGCCGCCAGATCTGCGCGTGCTCGTCGTGTTCAAGCGTCAGGGTTTCGACCAGATCGCAGGCGCCCGGCGCACCGGCCTGTTCCAGCAGCGGAAACAGGTTGCGCTCTTCGTCGTCGTGGTGATGGACCGCTGCCGTATCGAAATAGGCCAGCACCGCACGTGCCGCCTGTTGCGCCTGCGTGTCCGCGCCGTGTGCCGGCAAGTGCGCCAGCAGCTTGTCGAGCGTATCGCACTGCCGGGCAATGCGGCCGTGACAGGCCTCCAGCACGTCGAGCGGCCGGTCGAATCCGGGGGCCGCCGCACCCAGCAGGCTGACGGTCATGGATTGCGCGTCAGCCGCGACGGCGCAGTCAGGGGATGCTTGTCGAAGTAATCCTTGATGCCGTCCGCGATGGCATCCACCAGCTTGTCCTGATAGGCGGGATTGTTCAGGCGTTTTTCTTCGTCCGGGTTGGAAATGAACGCGGTCTCGACCAGGATCGACGGGATGTCGGGCGCCTTCAGCACGGCGAAGCCGGCCTGCTCGACCTCCCCCTTGTGCAGGGTGTTGACGCTGCCGATTTCCTTCAGCACCGCCCGCCCCAGCTTGAGGCTGTCGTTGATGGTCGCAGTCTGCGACAGGTCGATCAGGGTGCGCTTGAGGAAGGGGTCCTTGACGTCGACGTTGACGCCGCCGATCAGGTCGGCATCGTTTTCCTTTTTGGCCAGCCAGCGCGCGGCCACCGACGTCGCGCCGTGCTCGGACAGGGCAAACACCGACGAACCGCGCGCATCCGGCTTGATGAAGGCATCGGCGTGGATCGACACGAACAGATCGGCTTTCAGCGCGCGCGCCTTGACGACCCGCTGGCCGAGCGGCACGAAGTAATCGCCGTCGCGGATCAGCACCGCACGCATGTTTTCCCGGGAGTCGATTTTCTGCTTGAGCTTCCTGGCCAGCGCCAGGGTGATGTCCTTCTCGTGCGAACCGTTCGCCCCGCTGGCGCCGGGGTCTTCGCCGCCGTGGCCGGCATCGATCGCCACGGTAATCAGCCGCGCATACTGCGGCGCCTCCGGTTTGGTCTTCTCCTCCTTGGCAGGCTTGGCCGGTGTGGGCTGCCCGGCCACGTCCGCCTGCGGCGGCGCGGTGGAGCTGGCCGCCGTATCGCCGGTCTGGGCCGGGTAGAGATCCACCACCAGGCGATGGCCGTATTGCCCCTGTGGTTGCAGCTGGAACACCGAGGGTTTGACGGCCGTTTTCAGATCCAGCACCAGGCGCATGACGCCGGGGCGGTTCACCCCCACGCGGATCGCGCCGATGAAGGGATCATCCGGGGTCAACTGCCCGGCCAGCGCATCCAGCGCGGGGCCCGCCTCGACCCCTTCGAGGTCGACCACCAGCCGGTCCGGGTTGGACAGCAGGAAATATTTATGGGCGACAGGCTGCGAAGCCTCCAGGGTGATCCGCGTGTAATCGGACGACGGCCACAGGCGGGTAGCGCTGAGTTGCAGCGCCTGGGCCCAGCCCGACGCAAGCAAACCGCACAGCAGGAAAATTCTCAACAGGGCGTGCAACATGCCTCCAGATATTGGGCGCCGCGAGGGCTTGCCGCTTCACATTCAATTTCGCGCGCATCGTCTGCAATTGTCAACCGGACGATCACATCCGGAGGCGGCAGCCAGCCCGCAGCCTTTTCCGGCCATTCGATCAGGCTGACGGCATGGCCGTCGCTCACGTCACGGAACCCGGCATCGAGCCACTCGCGCGGATCATGCATACGATATAGGTCAAAATGATACAGCTCAAATGCGGGCAGGCTGTAGCTTTCTGCCAGCGTATAGGTCGGGCTCTTCACCCGCCCGCCATAGCCCAGCGCGCGCAACACGCCCCGCACCAGCGTCGTCTTGCCGGCGCCGAGATCGCCTTCGAGGTAGAACGTAAGTCCAGGCTCCAAGCCCCGCGCCAGCTGCGCGCCGAATGTCAGCGTCGCGGCCTCGTCGCCCAGATGGCGACGGCAGCGCACGGTATCATCGGTCTTATGCATGAGCAGGATTTAAAGCGGTTGGCAGAGCAAATCAGGCAATGGGGGCGCGAGCTCGGCTTTGCCGCGGTGGGCATTGCGGACGGCGAGTTGAGCGCGGCCGAGGCAGGCTTGCAGGCGTGGCTGGATCGGGGCTTTCATGGCGAGATGGATTATATGGCGGCGCACGGCGTGAAGCGCAGCCGCCCGGCCGAACTGGTGCCGGGAACGGTCCGCGTCATCAGCGCGCGGCTGGATTACTTCCCGCCGGCCGCCGCCGACCCCCACGCGGTGCTCGCCGACGCCGATGCCGCCTATGTTTCCCGCTATGCGCTGGGGCGCGACTACCACAAGGTACTGCGCAACCGCCTGCAGACTCTGGCGGAAAAAATCAGTGCGGAAATCGGCGACCATCATTTCCGCGTCTTCACCGACAGCGCGCCGGTGCTGGAAGTGGAACTCGCCACGAAATCCGGGCTCGGCTGGCGCGGCAAGCACACGCTGCTGCTGAACCGGCAACACGGTTCGTGGTTCTTCCTCGGCGAGATCTACACCGACCTGCCGCTGCCGGTGGACGCGCCTGAAGCCGGCCACTGCGGCACCTGCCAGGCCTGTATCGACGTCTGCCCCACCCAGGCCATCGTCGCGCCCTATTCGCTCGACGCGCGGCGCTGCATTTCCTATCTCACCATCGAACTCAAGGGCAGCATCCCGCTGGAACTGCGCCCGCTCATCGGCAACCGCATCTACGGCTGCGACGACTGCCAGCTGGTGTGTCCGTGGAACCGCTTCGCGCAGACCGCCGCGCTACCCGACTTCGAGGTCAGGAATGGGCTCGACAGTGCACGGCTGGTCGAACTGTTCGCCTGGAGCGAAGCCGACTTCAACGAACGCCTGGCGGGTTCGCCGATCCGCCGCATCGGGCATGAGCGCTGGCTGCGCAATATCGCCGTCGCGCTGGGCAACGCGCCCGCTTCGCCTGAAATCAAAACTGCGCTTGCTGGACGGCAGGATCATCCGTCCGAGTTAGTGCGCGAGCATGTGACCTGGGCGCTGGACCGCCAGGAAATAGCTTAGACCGCCTTTAATTCCTGCTTGGCGCTGTTTTAATTCACGCGCAACTCACGCTGCGCATGCTGGATCACTGACGCGCCCGAGCTCAGCGCCAGCACCAGCGCCACCGCGATATCCGGCCAGCCGCGCGCGGTCGCCCACACCCCGGCTGCCGCCCCCATCACTGCCAGATTCCCCAGCGCGTCGTTGCGCGAACACAGCCATACCGAGCGTGCCTGCGCGTCGCCCTGGCGATGCGCATACAGCAGCGCCGCCACGCCGACGTTGACCGCCAGCGCCAGCAGGCTCACCCAGCCCATGATGAACGGTTCCGGCACCACGCCGGCCGACCACTGCCAGGCCGACTTGCCGAGCACGAACACGCCGTAGCCGACCATCAGCCACCCCTTCCACAGCGCGGTGCGCGAGCGCCACACCGGCGCCAGGCCGAGGACGAACAGCGCCACGCCGTAGTTGCCGGCGTCGCCGAGGAAATCGACCGCGTCGGCCAGCAGCGACACCGACTGTGCCGCAAAGCTGGCAACGATCTCGACGCCAAACATCAGCGCGTTCAGCACCAGCGCAATCCACAGCGCGCGCCGGTAGCGCGGATCGGGCGGCGCCACATTGCACACCGAATCGCAGCCGCAGCCACTCATCGGATACACCGTGCTTTGAAGTCCTGCGGGTAAAATGCCGTCTTTCTCATCCCGCCATCCTGCCATCCATGTCCACGAATGCAAGCTCCCCGATCGGCGTATTCGATTCCGGCACCGGGGGGCTGACGGTGGTGCGCGCGCTGATGGAGCGCCTGCCCTACGAGAACATCGTCTATTTCGGCGACACCGCGCGCGTGCCCTACGGCGTGAAGTCGGTCGAGACCATCGCCCACTTCACCACCCAGATCGCGCAGTTCCTGCTGGAAAAGGACGTCAAGCTCCTGGTCATCGCCTGCAACACCATGGCGGCGGTGGCGGCCCAGGTAGTCAAGGACCTGTCGCCGGTGCCGGTGCTGGACGTCATCGACGCCGGCGCGGTGTCGGCGCGCGGCGGCAAGAAGATCGGCGTCATCGGCACGCCCACCACCATCAACAGCAACGCCTACGCGCGCGCCATCCACGACTATGCGCCCGACTCGCGCATCCATTCGCAGGCCTGCGCGCTGTTCGTTCCGCTGGTGGAAGAAGGCTGGCTCGACCACGAAGTCACCCGGCTCACCGCGCAGGATTACCTGAAACCGCTCATGGCCGAACACATCGACACCCTGGTGCTGGGCTGCACGCACTATCCGCTGCTGAAGCCGCTGCTGCGCCAGGTGGTCGGCGACGAGGTCGCGCTGGTCGATTCCGCCGAAGCCATGGCCGAGCAGGTCGCCGCGGTCCTGGCCGAGAAACATCTCGCCAACCCCAGCCACGCCCAGCCGCGCTACGACTTCTACGTCACCGACGTGCCGCTGCGCTTCCAGACCATCGGCGAGCGCTTTCTGGGCCGCACACTCAACAACGTCCACGTGGTGAAGTGGTGATCGCAAAACCGCGGCCATGATCCGGGTCAACGCCCAGATCGAGCTCGACGAGCGCGAAATCCAGGAGGACTTCGTGCGCGCCTCGGGACCCGGCGGGCAGAACGTCAACAAGGTGTCGACCGCGGTGCAACTGCGCTTCGACGTCGCCCATTCCCCCTCGCTGCCCGATCCGGTGCGCGTCCGCCTGATGGCCCTCGCGGGCCGCCGCCTCACCCAGGACGGTGTGCTGATTATCGAAGCCGAGCGCTATCGGAGCCAGCGGCGCAACCGCGACGACGCGCTGGAACGGCTGATTGAACTGATTCGCGAAGCCTGCGAAGTGGAGACGCCGCGCCGCCCGACCCGGCCCACGCTGGCGTCAAAAAAACGGCGTCTGGACAGCAAGCAGCGGCGGGGGGAGACCAAGAAACTACGCGGGTTGAAACCTGGGGCCGAGCATTGACCTGCGCATCAAGGCTGCGGTGATGCCGCGCTTCGTTTCATTTCCACATCACGTCGGCCTTTTGCCGCGCGGCAGCCGTGAGCAATTCGATCAGAGGCAATGCCCGGTGTGCCAGCCTGACAGGCGGCTCGTCCGAGTCGTCGTCCCGGGCTTCCCTGGATTCGCTCTGGACCGGCGCCGCCTCGATCGCACGCTTCAACCGATCCAGCGCCGCAGGCACATCCTCGGCCAGAATGGCGCCGGGCACCGTTTCGCTGTGCCCCATCATCTTCAGCATGCCCAGCGCGACGTCACCAAACATCGTGATATCGGCATAGGCCTTACATGTGAACGTCACCAGCATTTGAGTCTCCTATCGGTTCGTCGGTCTTCCACCAGGTAATTTTCCTGCACCTGGCAGTGACGGCTTCAATTAGAGGCCGCCTCGGGTATTCCTGTTGCCAGCAGCGCGGCGAATTCCTCGGCAACGAGCGGCCGGCTGAAAAAGTAGCCTTGCCCTTCCTCGCAATGCTGCGCCTTCAGGAAGGCCAGTTGTCCCTGTTTTTCAACACCTTCGGCGACCACCCGTTGCTTGAGGCTGATGCCCATGGCAATGACGGCGCTGACGATGATGCCATTGCCATTGACGGAATCAATGTCGTGAACGAACGACCCGTCGATTTTAAGGACATCGATCGGAAACAGATGCAGATAACTCAAACTGGAATAGCCGGTGCCGAAATCATCCACCGCCAGTTGCACCCCCATATCCTTGAGTTGCTGAAGTATCGCGGTACTGGTCTCGGCTTTGTGCATCAACACGCTTTCGGTGATTTCCAGCTGCAGGCAGCATGGCGCCAGCCCGGTTTCGCGCAGGATGGCACGCACCCCTTCAACAAAATCCCCGCGGCGGAATTCCAGTGCGGAAATGTTGACGGCGACCGAAGCCGGCTTAAGCCCCGCGTCTTCCCAACGCCTGGCTTGTGCACAGGCTTCGCGCAATACCCAACGGCCGATCGGCACGATCAGGCCGCAATCTTCCGCGACCGGCACAAAGCGTTCCGGCAGGACCATGCCCCATTCCGGATGCATCCAGCGCAGCAGTGCTTCGGCGCCGGTAATCGCGCCGGTAGCCAGATTGACCTTGGGCTGGTAATGCAGCACGAATTCCTGCCGCTCCAGCGCATGCCGCAAATGGGATTCGATGACGTGCCGCTCGACTGCGCGGACGTTCATCTCGTGCCTGAAAAACTGGTAGTTGTCGCGGCCCTTTTCCTTGGCGTGATACATCGCGGTATCCGCATTCTTGATCAACGTTTCCGTATTCTCGCCATCCGTCGGATATACGCTGATACCGATGCTGGTCGTCACATGCAGCTCACGCTTGTCGATGGCATGCGGCGCTGCCAGCGCGGCAATGATCTTGTCGGCCGTCAGGGCCGCGTCTTCCGCGTACTTGTCTTCCGTCACCAGCACCACGAATTCATCGCCGCCCAGCCGGCTTACCGTATCGGATCCACGTACGCATGCACTCAGGCGAAGCGCGACGGACTGCAGCAGTTTGTCCCCGGTCTCGTGGCCGAGCGAATCATTGATGTGCTTGAAATTATCCAGGTCCAGGAACAGCACGGCGAGATGCGTGCCGCGTCGTTTCGCCAAAGCAATCGCTTGCGTGATGCGGTCGTTCAGCAGCAAGCGGTTCGGCAAATTGGTCAGGAAATCGTGGTGCGCCAGATGGGCCATTTTCATGCGCATCGCCTGCGCGGCCGAGATATCGTGGAACACGATCACCGCGCCCGCAATCTGCCCGTTCAGGTCATGGATCGGCGCGGCGGAGTCTTCGATCGGCGCTTCTTTCCCATCGCGCCGGACAAGGACCGTGCCTGCAGTCAGGCCCATCGGCCTGTTCAGCTGCAGGACCAGTTCGACAGGATTGCGTTCGGACTCGCGCGTCGTGCCATTGATGATGTGCATCACCTCGGCGATCGGGTGTCCGCGTGCCTCTTCTCTTGTCCATCCGGTCATGCTTTCCGCCGCGACGTTCAGATAGTCGACATTCCCCGACATATCGGTGCCGATGACCGCGTCGCTGATCGAATTGAGTGTGATTTCGGCACGTGTTTTTTCCAGGTACAAGGATTCCTCGACGGCCTTGCGCTGGATGATATTGCGCAGCGATTGCGGCACCAGCGAACTGCCGAAATGGTCTTTCGACAGCGTGCCTTGCGCACCTCGCTGTACCGCTTCCGTCGCCAGCGCGTCGTCTTCCACCGCACTGAGCGTCAGGATCGGCGTCTGAGGGGTGGCGGCGAACAACTGGTCGAATGTTTCGATACCCTGGCTGTCGGGCAGCGACAGATCCGCCAGAATCGCGTCGATGCCACCCGCGCGCAGCCGCTCGAGCGCATCGGAGCGTCGCGTGACCCATTCGATGGCGAAGGGGCCGCCTTTTGCCTTGCCAAGCACACGCTCCAGGGTACGGGCATCGTCCGGATCAGCCGTAACAATAAGAACGCGATTCGTCATGAAACGTCCAGCGTCACAATCGAGAATCGAGTCCCAACCCGTCCGCGCAATCGGGACAAGTCAGTGTCCGGGAGCCTTCAGAAACTGCTCAGCCTTGTCCTTGGCCAAGCCATAGTGTTCCTGCAGCTTGCCGAGCAGATAGTCCTTGTCGCCTTCGGCCTTCATGAGATCGTCGTCAGTGAGTTTTCCCCACTTTTGCTTGATCTTGCCGGAGACCTGCTTCCAATTGCCTTTGACGGTATCTTCGTTCATTGCGGGTGCCTCTTTGTGGTGAGGGTCATTTAGACCCGTTACCAGCCAGCGACGGTATGGGCAGACAGGTCCGCACCCTTTCCGTCATCCAGTTTTCAGCGATGACCTTCACGTGTCGAGCGTGAGTGGTCATCACGCTGACGCCGGGTCGCCTGAAATTACTGGCGATACCGATCGCGCGCGTCTTCTTCTTTTTTCTTCCGATCCAACTCCTCCTGTGTGGCTTTCTTCCTCCTATCCAGTTCCTGCTGAGTAGCCTTGCGCTTTTGATCCTGCCCTTGCGCTTCAGGTTGAGCGCGTTTCCGCTCCAGATCTTGTTGCTGCTTCTGTTGTTGCTGGCGCTGCTGCTCTTTCTGGCGCTGCTGCTCTTTCTGGCGTTGCTGCTCTTTCTGGCGTTGCTGCTCTTGCTGCCGTTGCTGATCCTGCTGCCGTTGCTGATCCTGCTGCCGTTGCTGATCC